>JBOGZC010000005.1:0-60337 GCA_050697075.1 Solirubrobacterales bacterium
CAGGTGCTCGCCTGCGCCGGCGAGCTCGGGATCGAGGAGGAGCGCCTGAACGTCAACGGCGGCGCGATCGCCCTGGGTCATCCGCTTGGCTGCTCGGGGGCCCGCCTCCTGACGACGCTGATCTGGGAGATGCGCCGCCGCGGCGCGCGTCGCGGCGTCGCCGCGCTGTGCGTGGGCGTCGGCCAGGGGGTGGCGACGATCGTGGAGAACCCCGAGGCCGCCTAACCGAACGCGACTGGGATAGCCTCGCGGGCGATGACGACGAGCGAGCTCGCGAGCGTTGACGGTGTGATCTCGCCGACCACCGAGGCGACCATCCCGCTGCCCGACGACGGACTCTATCGGGGCGACGGCGTCTTCGAGGTGATTCGCCTCTATGCGGGGGAGGCGTTCGCGCTGTCCGAGCACCTCGACCGGATCGAGCGCTCGGCGGGGTCCATCGAGCTGCCGGTGAAGCGCGAGGCGATCGAGCGCGAGCTGGACGCCCTGCTGGCTGAGTTCGGGAGCGGCGAGGCCCAGCTCCGGATCGTCCTCACCAGAGGTGGCCGCCGCATCCTGCTCACCGAGGCACTTCCCGAACGTGGCAGCTCCGCGCGCGTCGCCACGGTGACCTACTCGCCGAGCGTGATCCTGACGGGGGTCAAGTCGCTCTCCTACGGGGCGAACATGCAGGCGACCCGGACCGCCCAGGCGCGCGGTGCCGATGAGGCCGTCCTCGTCCGCCCCGACGGCGTCGTCCTCGAGGCGCCCACCTCGTCGATCTTCTGGGTCTCACCGGAGGATGGCCTGAGGACACCGTCGATCTCAACGGGCATCCTCGAGTCGATCACCCGGGCCGAGATCGTCCGGTCGCTTCACGTCGAGGAGGGCGAGTTCGGCGTCGACGACCTGCTCGCAGCGCGCGAGGCCTTCCTCGCCTCGACCGTGCGTGAGGTCCAGCCGATCGCCGCGATCGACGGCCACGAGCTCGAGGCCCCGGGGCCGAGGACGACGGAGGCAGCCGAGGCGTTCAGGCGCTCGCTGGAGCAGGCGCTGGCGACCTAGGCTCGGATCGTGGACCTCGACCTCACCGACGAGCAGCGCCTGATCCAGGAGACGGCGCGCGACTTCGTCGACAACGAGATCGTCCCGCGCGCTCGGGACAACGACCGCGCCGCCCGCTTCGACCGCGAGCTAGCGAGCCGAATGGGTGACATGGGCTATCTCGGCGCCCCGGTCGCCGAGGAATACGGCGGGCGGGATCTCGACTACCTCAGCTACGGCCTGATCGTCGAGGAGGTGGGACGAGGCGACTCCTCGGCTCGCACCGTGGTCTCCGTGCAGACCTCCCTCGTCTGCGGCTCGATCGAGCGCTGGGGCACGGAGGAGCAGAAGCGCCATTGGCTGCCGCGGCTCTGCTCGGGCGAGGCGTTGGGCTGCTTCGCGCTCACGGAACCCGACGCCGGCTCGGACCCCGCCGGGATGCGTACCAGGGCCGAGCTCGTGGACGGCAAGTGGCGGATCAACGGGCAGAAGATGTGGATCTCGCTGGGGAATTTCGCCGAAGTCGCCCTCGTGTTCGCGCAGACCGAGCCGGAGAGGCGCCACCGCGGCATCGCCTGCTTCCTCGTCCCCACCTCCACAGGCGGCTTCTCCACCCAGGAGATCCACGGCAAGCTCGGCCTGCGCGCCTCTGACACCGCCTCGCTGGGCTTCGACGGCGTCGAGGTCCCCAGCGACGCGCTGCTGGGAGAGGTGGGCGACGGATTCAAGATCGCGATGACGGCGCTCGACTCGGGCCGCTACTCGGTCGCCGCCGGCTGCGTCGGGATCTGCGAGGGATGCGTCCAGGCCTCGACGAAGTACGCGATCGAGCGCCGGCAGTTCGGGGTCCAGATCGCCAGCTTCCAGCTCGTCCAGGAGATGATCGCCGACATGGTCGTCCGCAGGGACGCGGCCCGGCTGCTCGTCAGGCGGGCCGGGATCCTCAAGGACCAGGGCAAGCCGAACACGATGGAGACGTCGATCGCCAAGCTGTACGCGACCGAATCGGCCGTCGAGTGCGCGAACCTGGCGATCCAGGTGCACGGCGGCTCCGGCTACGTCGACGACTACCCGGTGGAGCGCTACCTGCGCGACGCTCGCGTCACCACGCTGTACGAGGGCACCTCGCAGATCCAAAAGCTGATCATCGGCCGGGAGGCAACCGGGGTCAACGCGATGACCCCGCCCCGCGCCGACGCGTGAGCTCGCTCGTCCAAACGAGCGTCGACGACCACGTCGCGCTCTGTCGGCTCAACCGACCCGAGGCGCGCAACGCCCTCTCGCCGGAGCTGATGGAGGAGCTGGCAACCGCGGTGGAGGCGTACGACGCCGACCCGGAGATTCGCTGCATCGTGGTCGCCGGATCCGACGAGGCGTTCGCCTCCGGCGCCGACATCGCCGCGCTGCGGGAGCGAACCTTCGAGGAGTCATTGAGACATCCGGCGTCGGCGTTCTGGCGGCGGATGGCCGCATGCAAGACGCCGCTCGTGGCGGCGGTCTCGGGTTTCGCCCTCGGCGGTGGCTGCGAGCTCGCCCTGCTCTGCGACCTGATCGTGGCCTCCGAGACGGCCGAGCTCGGCCAGCCCGAGATCAACCTCGGGATCATCCCCGGGGGTGGCGGCACCCAGCGGCTCGCGCGGGTGATCGGAAAGCAGCGCGCCATGGAGCTGGTGCTGACCGGGCGCCGAATCGACGCCGCCGAGGCTCAGGTCCTTGGGCTGGTCAACGAGGTCGCAGGCCAAGGCGAGTGGCTCGACCGGGCACTGGCGCTCGCGCAGCGGGTCGCCACGCGTCCCCCGATCGCCGCCCGCCTCGCGAAGCAGGCGGTCCTGGCAGCGGAGGAGACCGGCCTGGGCGCCGGGCTGGACCACGAGCGCCGACTTTACGAGCTCGCCATGGCGACCGAGGACCGGATCGAGGGGATGGACGCGTTCCTGGAGAAGCGAAAGCCCGAGTTCAAGGGCAGGTAACCGGGCCCGTGATCGAGCGCGTTGCAGTCCTCGGGGCGGGCACGATGGGAGCCGGGATCGCCCAGCTCGCGTGCCTGGGACGGTTCGACACCTACCTCCACGACCCAGTCCCGGATGCTCTCCAGCGAGGCGCGGCCGGGCTGCGCGGCGCCCTGACCCGAGGCGCCGAGCGGGGGCGCTGGAGCGCGAGCGCCGCAGAGGCCGCGGCGGCTCGGCTACGCGAGGCGCCGCGCCTCGAGGACATCACGGCGTGCCAGCTCGTGATCGAGGCTGCGCCGGAGGACCTCGAGCTGAAGCGCAGCCTGTTCGCGAAGCTGGCCGAGCTCTGCGGGCCGCAGGCGATCCTCGCCACCAACACCTCGTCGCTCTCGGTGACCGCGATCGCCGCCGGGCTCGAGCGCCCGGAGCGGGTCTGCGGCATGCACTTCTTCAACCCGCCCCCGCTGATGCGGCTGGTCGAGGTGGTCGCCGGCGACGAGACGTCCGAGGAAACGCTGGCCGTCGCGACGGACGTTGCACGGGCGATGGGACGGGAGCCGATTCGGGCCGCGGACGGGATCGGCTTCGTGGCCAACCGGGTGGCCCGCCCGTTCATGCTCGAGCCGCTGCGGCTGCTCGGCCAGCGGATCTCCTCCCACGACCAGATAGATCGCATCGTGCGGATCGGCGGCGGCTTCAGGATGGGCCCCTTCGAGCTCGTGGACCTTGTGGGGGTGGACGTCAACTTCGAGGTCGCGAAGTCCTTCTGGGGGCAGAGCTTCCACGAGCCCCGCTGGCAGCCGCATCCGATCCAGGAGCGGATGGTCGCCGCGGGTCGGCTGGGCCGCAAGGCGGGCCGAGGCTACTACGACTACCGCGTCGGGCCACACCGTCCCGATGACCCATCGCCGAGCGAGGCCGAGACGAGCGTCGAGCCCGAGGCTGACGAGAGCGGGCTGATCGAGGGGCCCGGGTTCACGGCGCTCAGCCTCGAGCGCGGGAGCCTTGCCCGACTCGACCCGGGCGGAAGCGCGGTGGGCTACGTCGCCCTCCCAACTCTCCCCGAGGCGCGGCTCGTGGAGATCGTCTCGGGCCGGACGACGACGCAGGATGCGCTCGGGGCGGCCGGGCGCCACTTCGCTGCGCTCGGCAAGCACGTCGAGTGCGTCCTCGCCGAGGCGCCCGGGCTCGTCCTCGGCCGGATCCTCTGCCAGATCGTCAACGAGGCGCACTTCGCCGTCCAGGAAGGGGTGGCGACGCCGGAGGACGTCGACACCGCGATGCGCCTCGGCTTCAACTGGCCGCGGGGGCCATTCGAATGGGCCGAGGCGATCGGGCGAGCCCGCGTTGTCGGCTGCCTGGACGCGCTGCGCGCGGAGCTCGGCGAGGAGCGCTACCGGGTGGCTCCTCCGTTGCGGGCCGCCTCGACCGCCGGCTAGCGGGTCTGCGCCGCCACGCTCGTCGCGCTGCTCGGCTTCGCGGCCGCGGCGCAGGCGGCGACCAAGTTCGGCGCCGACCGCGGAACAACAACGGATCGGTGACCCAGCCGACCGGGAACCGGAACTGCCAGCAGGACGCGAACCCGCTCGACGCGTCCAAGCCCTGCGATCGGGTCGCGGTCCAGTACCTCGACACCGGGTCACCCGGCGGCAACCGGAAGGCGCCGAAGGACGGGACGATCGTGAAGCTGAAGCTGGTCGCGCTCGCCAAGGGCAGCTTCAGGTTCGAGCTGGCGAAGGCCAAGAACCTCCACGGCGACAGCGGCAAGGCAAAGATCGTCGACCGGGGTGCGAAGATCAGGTACCAGAGCAGCATCCACGGGACCGGCTACGACATCCAGACGTTCCGCATCCACCAGCACGTGGACAAGGGCCAGTACCTGGCGATCAAGTCGCGCAAGACGAGCCTGCTGAAGTGCCAGTCGGGAAGCACGGAGCAGCTGCTCTTCCAACCGGTGCTGCCGGTCGGCGGGCCGTTCACGAGCAACCTCGGCCACCGCAGCAACTGCACGCTGCTGCTGCAGGCGGTCTACAAGAAGGGCTGACCGAGACAGGCAACAGTCGTTGGACGGGTCGCATGGAGGGCCTCCTTCGGGAGGCCGTCCTGCTCTCGGGCTAGCCGATCGGCCCGGCGCGGAAGACGTTCTGGTTGCTCGGGTTTCCCCCCAGGTTGGTCGCACCGCTGTAGAACTCGACCCACCGACCGTCGAGCGAGATGGACGGATACTCGGCGTAGGCGTTGGCGGGATCGAGGTTGGCGGCCCTGCTGATCAGGGAGGTCTTGCCCTCGCGCATGTCGCGAAGGTAGATCTCGTCGGTGGAGCCGTCGCCCCCAGGGAGATTGCTCCCGTCGGCGTAGAAGGCGACATAGTGACCATCGCCCGAGACGTGCGGGTAATAGGAGTAGCCGGTCTGGGGATGCCCAGCGGTGGTCTGGCTCACGAGCTTCGTCTTCCCGCGCTTCAGGTCGCGCAGGTAGGACTGCGATCCCGGTCCACTGCCGCCCGGCAGATTGGTCGCGTAGGAGTCGAACGCCACGAATCGCCCGTTACCGGAGATGGAGACGTCATTGCTCTGGCCATTTGCCGCCGCTCCCTGTCTCGTTTGGTCGACGAGCCTCACGTTGCCGCTGCCGCGGTCGCGCACGTAGACGTGATCGAAGCCGTCGCTGCCGTGAGGGAGGTCGGCATCGTTCGAGAAGAAGGTGACGCGGCCGCCGTTCGATGAAAGCGGCTGGCCGTAGACGCTGCCGAAGGCCGCGGCTCCGGCGCCGGTCTGGCTCCCGACCAGCGTCTTACCTGCCTTCAGGTCTCGGATGTACATCAGGTCGGTGCTGCTGCTCGCGCCCGGCAGGTTCGAGGCATCCGACTCGAACGCCACGAAGCGCCCGTCGCCCGAGAGCGAGGGATACGCGCTGTTGCCTCCGGTGGCTGGATCACCGTTGTTCGCCCTCGACGCGAGCCTCGTGATGCCCGTCTTGAGGTCATGGACCCACACCTGGCCTTGGCCATTGGCGCCGGGCAATCCGGTCCCGGTGCCGTGGAACGCGACGAAGCGCCCGTCCGCGGAGATCGCGGGGCTGAACGTTTGGCCGGTGGCGGGCGCGCCGTTGCTCGTCACGCTGACGAGGTGGGTCTTGCCGCTCCCGAGGTTCCGAACGTAGCAGCGGAAGGTGGAGCCGTTGCCGTGGGGAAGGTTCGCCGCGTTCGATGCGAATGCCGCGATCCGGCCGTCATGCGAGATGGCACCGCCAGCCCCCTCTGTGGTGCTGTAGCCGTTGGCGGCAATACCGCCCGAGGTCCTGCTGACTACCGTGAGGTGAAACGCCCCCTGCGCCGAAGCACCGAGGGCGGCGGCGATGCCGGTCGTCGCGACGGCAGTGGCTGCGACGCTGACCCAGCGTCTCAAATTTGCCGACGGACTCGTGCTCCTCACCGGAAAGCGACCCTACACCCGGATGAGAGGCAAACGTCCGGGTCAGGTCACGATGCCGCGCCGTTTCCGGACGATGCGCGCTCGATTACGCCGGAATTGATGCCGCCATAGACGAATGTTGGAACGACCGGCCACTGCCGCTTCCAGCTCGCCATCTCCGACGACGGGAAGACGTTGCGGTATCGCGGATCCCGCTTGTTGGCATCAGCCAGCGCCTTTTCCTTGAGCATCGAGTCGTACTGATCGATCGAGTCCTCGAGCGTGTTCGAGTTGAGGATCACCTCGCGGCCGAAGAACTCGGCCGTCTTGCGCACGCCGGGGATCTTCGACAGGTGCGGGTGCCATGAGTCCGCGGCCACCCCGTTCTCCGACGAGACCCACACCCCGTCCTCCGTGTTGACGCAGAGCGAGTGGTTGCCATCGGTGTGGCCGGGGGTCCAAACCAGCGCCACGCCCTTGCCGAGCTCGACGTCCCCGTCGACGAGGACGACGTTGTCGGTGATCAGGTCCTTCGTGCCGTCCTCCACGTACCACGCCCACTGCATCGGGTGGAGGGAGGCGAACGTATCCCATTCCTTGCGCTGCGTGATCAGCTTCGCGTTCGGGAACAGGGGGGCGCGCGGAGCCGCCTCACCCGGGATCGGCTCGGTGGTGCCGAGCACGAACCTCAGGTCCTGGACGTGGAGATGGTCGAAGCTCACGTAGTCGACGTCCTCGGGGCGCAGCCCGACCTTGACCAGCGCCTCGTCGGGGTGGTTCCAGATCGTGGCCAGCACCTTGTAGGAGAGGAACTCGCCCAGCTTCTCGATCTGCTGCGCGTAGTACGGCGCCTCGGCCGGCCCCTCGGGGACGGTGGGCTCGTAGGCGAGCGTCTTGAGCTGGCCGTCGAAGCCCTCGAACTGGATCACCTGGAGCCGGTTGATGATGTTGACGTAGGGGTTCGGCCCCCTGGCCGCGCCGCCGAAGGCGAACTTCAGCGGGTATCCGGCCGACGCGATGTCGATCGTGCGGACCGCCCGAACGCGATTCTCGGGGGTCGCGAACCTGGCCCTGAACTCGGAGGCCGCCTCCCGGATCGCCGCCGGTCGGTCGCCACGAGGCCAGGTCTGGTTGGCCCCGTCGAACTCCCGAAACGGGCTCAGCCCGATCTCCTCGACCTTGACTCTGGGAACCTCAGCTACAGCCATCGAGCACCCTCTCCGTTACGGTCGTTGACGGTCCGAGCCCAACTGTACCGGGGCACCGGCACCGTCCGGCGCCGTCGCGAGGTGGGTGTGCCATCGCCGGCAGTCGATAACCTCCGCCAGGTCCTCACGGTGCCGTCATCAAGGGACCAACCCACCGGTGCCCAGCTCGAGATCCCCCTTCCGCCGTGTCGTCGCTCCGCTCGCGGGAGCCCTCGTCGTGCTCGCCCTGATGGCGGCGTCAACCGTCGCTCTGGGCGCCCCGCCGCACCGGCTGCTTCCCGACATCGTCACTCTGCGGATCCACGCGGACGACCTCAAGGTCGAGTCCTCCAAGGGAACCACGCTGCTGCGCCTCACCAATCGGATCGCCAACAAGGGCCGCGGGCCGCTCGAGATCTACCCGAGCGCCAAATCCCACGGCTGCGATGGCGACGCCGACCCGGACAACGATCGCGAGGCGATCCAGCGCATCTTCCTCGACACCAGCGGGGACCGGGTCTTCGAACGCAACGCCGACACCGACTTCGAGCACTTCACGTTCGGCTGCGATCGGTACGACCCGCACGCCCACCACTGGGACGTGTTCGATCTCGCTCGCTACCAGCTACGGCGCCTCCACAGCGGCAGGACCGTGGCCAGGGAGTCGAAGGTCGCGTTCTGCACGGTCGACAGCGACCCGGCCTTCCCCGGGCTGCCGGGATCGCCGGACGTGCCCTACTACCCGCAGGGTGGCTGCGACAGCAGCTCGATCCTGGGCGTTTCGATCGGCTGGGCTGACGAGTACTACTACGGACTGCCGGGCCAGGCGCTGAACATCAAGGGGGTTACGGCGGGCCGCTACTGCCTGGTGTCCACGGCCGACCCGAGCAACCTGCTTCGGGAGGCGAACAACTCAAACAATCGGCGCAAGACCCGAATCGAGCTGCGTCCCGCGAAGCACGTCGTGAAGACGCTGCCGGGAGCCTGCCGGGTCCGCCGCTAGCCCGAAGAGGGAGCGGCCTCGACGGGCTTCCCCTGGGCCTGGCCGGCCTTGCCCGCCCAGTGAGCCTCGGGCGAGGGGGGTGTGTCCCGGAGGTACCACTCCGCGTCGAGCGCGCCCATGCACCCTGTGCCCGCCGCCGTGATCGCCTGGCGATAGGTGTGATCCACGAGGTCGCCCACCGCGAACACGCCCGCCAGGTTGGTGCGAGTGGAGCCGTCGCGCGTCACGACGTAGCCACCGTCGTCGACGTCGACCTGCTCGCGCACGAGCTCCGACCGCGGGGTGTGGCCGATCGCCACGAAAACGCCGCCCACCTCGATCTCCTCGAGCTCGCCGGTCTCCGCGTGCCGCAGTCGGACCTTTGCGATCCTGCCGTCGTCGCCGGCGACGAACTCCTCTGGAACGTACGGCGTCTTGAGGCTGATGTTGTCCAGCTCGCGCGCCCGCTCGAGCATGATCTTCGAGGCGCGAAAGTCGTCACGGCGGTGGACGATGTCCAGATCGGAGGCGAACTTCGAGATGAAGATCGAGTCCTCCATTGCCGAGTCGCCGCCCCCGATCACGGCGACCTTCTCGCCCTTGAAGAACGCCCCGTCGCAGACACCGCAGGTCGAGACGCCGCGACCGGCGAGCTCGAGCTCGCCCGGGATCCCGAGCCGCTTCGGCTCGGCGCCCATCGCGAGGATCACTGTCTTCGCCAGGTACTCCTCCTCGCCCACCCAGACGTGATGAACGCCACCGTCGGAGAGCTCGATCCGGGTCGCGTCGTCGTTGATGAACCGGGTGCCGAACCGCTCCGCCTGAGCGCGGAAGTGCTGCATCAGCTCCGGGCCCATGATCCCGTCGGGAAAGCCGGGGTAGTTCTCGACGTCGGTCGTGTTCTGGAGCTGCCCGCCCCACTCGAAGCCCTCGATGACGAGCGGCTCGAGCTCGGCGCGCGCCGCGTAGACGGCGGACGTATAGCCGGCGGAGGCGCCACCGACGATGATCACGTTCTCGACTTTTCTCTCGTTCACTTGCGCTCAGTCTCCCATCGGACACTTCCCTTTCGTCCCTCCACCATCATACTTTACTTTCTGAAGTAACGGGTGCCGCGCCGGGCAGCGATTCGGCGATCGTGTCTTCAACCGGAGCCCTGGCCCGCTCCTCCTCCCAGTGCGCGACCGTCTTGCGCAGCTGGAGGAAGGCGACGATCCCCGGCGGGATCGGCAGCCAGAACGCGATCAGCCTGTAGGTGAGCACCGCGGCGAACACGCTCGAGCCGGGCAGGTCGAACAGGACGAAGGTGCCAATCAGTCCCGCGTCCACGGCGCCCACCCCGCCCGGGGCGAAGGGGAACAGGTTGGCGACCATCCCGACGAAGAACCCCTGCACCACGACGCCGAGGGGTACCTGGACGCCGTACGCGTGGAAGGCGGCCCAGAGGATGCCGATGTTCGCGGCCCAGAACCCGGCCGCTCCCGCAAGCGCCATCCCGCCTCGGGAGGGGTCCCGCACGAATGCGATCGCCGTCCGCGTGCCGCTTGCCAGGGTCGCCGGGGCGCTGGCGAGACGCTCCGCCCATCGCCTGAACCGATACCCCTCGGAGAAGCCCGCGAGGCGGCGCTCGACGTCGTCCGGAATCAGGGCGATCAGCAGGAAGACGGCGATCACGGCGCCGGCGATCACGGCCGGCACGATCGTCAAGCCAACCGGGCTGGGCCCATTGAGCACCCCCGTGCGCAACAGCACGCCGAAGACCACCAGCGCCCCCATGTAGACGGCGTACAGCAGGACCAGGAAGGCCACCATCCGGCAGGCCGTCTGGCGGCGCGGCATCCCGGCCTTGCGGAGCGCCCAGTACGTCAACACGATCCCGCCGGCCCCGCCCGCCGAAAACAGCCGGGTCGCGGCCAGCCCGGCCAGGGTGATCTGGTACGACTCGCGCCACTCCAGGTGCAGGACGCGCTCGCCCACGACGCCCCGGAACAGGGCGACGTACGAGAAGAACATGGGCACGGCGAACGCCACCGCCACCACAATCCATATCGGGGTGGCATCGCCCAGCTTCGCGACCGCGCCCTGGATGCCGACGAGCTTTGGTAGCAGCACGTAGATCGCGCCCACCAGGAGGAGCACCACGACGAGCGTCTGCGCGAGCCGCTTGGGGTCCGCGAAGAACGAGGGCTCCTCGTTCTCGTCCTCGTCCTCGACGAGGTCCTCGTTCTGGTCCTCGTCCTCGACGAGGTCCTGATCGACCACCTGCGGGTCGCTCCCCATCCCCTCTAATACTTGCAGGCGGGTCAGCCGTTGGCGACTCGCTCCAGGCGCTGAAGCGCCTCGCTGATCCGCAGGGCGGTCGGCTCGCCCAAGGGCTCGCCCCGCCGCACCGCGCACACCAGCCCCGCGCCGGCGATCAGGTCGATCGCGTAGTGCTCGCCCAGGTACACGAGCGCGAACCCAAGCGTCCCGGCGTAGGCATAGCCGAGCGCGCCCGCGAGCGGGCCCGTTTCCGCGAGCAGCATCGCGGCGAGCAACGAGGTGGCGAAGTGAAGCGACGGCATGGCTGCCCACGGGTTTCCCCCGAGCGACTGATAAAGCCTCGGCCACGCTCGCCCCCAGGTGCTTTCGCCGACCTCGACCATCACGCGGCGAACGCTCGGCGGCTCCAGCGCGACCGACCCAGCCCCGGTTCCGTCGAGCTCCTCGGACATCACGCCATGCTCGGCGGCCCACCAGGGTGGGGCGGTCGGCACGGCGAAGTAGACGATGCAGCCGACGTTGTACACGCCAGCCATCTGCCGCGCGGCCGCCGCGAAGCGTTCGTTGCGCCTGAAGAGGATCCACGTGAGCGCCAGATGCGGCTCGACGAACCACGCCCAGTGGGCGATCGCGAGGACGCGGTCGAGCACCGTTACCTCGCCGGGGCGTGAGAAGGCGCGCTGAAGGCGAATGTTGGGGAGCTGGCCGAGGCCGATCGCGCGATCCGCGCGGATCGGATACCGAACCCGGAGGCGGCGCCGAAGCCGCTCCGGATCGTCGTATGGCAGCTCGTGGATCACCGTGAACGCCCACATCTGAAGCGCGAACATCGCCGCGTCGCGGGCCTTCGTCCGGGGAACGAGCACCGCGAGCGCCAGCGGTCCCGCCGCGGCGGCCGCGACCGTCACGGGCGTTGGAACGCGAAGCCTGCGGCGCGCGACGGGGATCAGGGCCGCACAGGCGAGCGCCGCCACGGCACCCGCGCGCACGAGGGGCTTCAGCGGGGAGCTTCGCGAACGGCGAAGGGGGCTCAAGGCGCGGCGAGTATAGGCGCCGGAGTCGTTCCCACGATTAGAATGCTCGCGCCTTGGCGCCCCGGACCACCAACACGAGGCCCGCCGCCTCCCCGGCTGCGATTCCGGGGGCGAAGGGGCTCGCGATCACCCTGGCCCTCGTCGGGTTGGCGCTCGCGGTCCTCGCTGCGCCGGCGGACGCAAGCGTCCTGGGTCCTCGAACAGGGCACTCGCCCAACGCCGACGACATACGCACCGCCTATTGGGTCGCGATCATCGTCGCGGCCCTCCTGATCCTGGTCATCAACGCGTTCCTCATCGCCGCCCTGGTTCGCTTTCGGGCTCGCCGTGGGCTGGCGCCGAAGCGCCTCGCCGCCGGGCCCGGGGCATTTCTGCGGCCCGCGGTGCCGTTGGCGGCGATCGCGATCGGCCTCTTCGTGTTCGGAATCGTGATCACGAGCGATGCCCGCGACGTGCAGCCCACCACGAGCCAGGGCCTGAACGCCTCCAATGGCCTGGTCGCTCAAGCCGGCGGCGTTACGGTGCCCGCCGACGCCAAGCCGCTCGAGATCAACGTCGTTGGGCAGCGCTGGCTGTGGCGCTTCGACTACCCGCAGACGCTGAACCAGCCGCCCTATTCCACCTTCTCCTACAGCGAGCTCGTGGTCCCCGTCCACACCACCGTGATCCTCCACGTCACGTCGACCGATGTGGACCATCGCTGGTTCGTGCCGGCGCTCGGAGGCCAGGTGGAGGCCGTCCCCGGGCACGACACCGAGACCTGGTTCCGAGCCGACCACGAGGGCGTCTATCCGGGACAGTCGACTGCTTACTCGGGCACTTCGTATGCCGTCATGCGCGCCTGGGTCCGGGTGGTCAGCCCCCAGCAGTACCAGCGGTTCGTGAAGCAGAAGCGTCGTGAGATCGCGGCGGCGCAGCGCTACGTGCAGAACGCGGTCCAGCGAGGCGCCGCAACGGAGGCGGCAACGCCATGAGCCCTCCGACCGCCGTGGCTCCGGCCCGCCCCGAGATCGTCACCGAGGAGGTGCCCCGCAGGCGGCCCGCGTGGGTCGAGCGCGCCACCGCCACCGACCACAAGTCGGTGGGAATCCTCTATCTCGGCGCCGCGCTGTTCTTCGCGGCGATCGCGGTCGTGGAGCTCGTGCTGCTCCGGGTGCAGCTGATCGTCCCCGAGAACACCGCGATCCAGCCACAGATCTTCGACCGGATCATGTCCACCTTCGGCGTGACCGCGGTGGTCCTGTTCGCGATCCCGCTCGCCTTTGGCCTGATCTCGTACATCGTGCCGCTCCAGATCGGGTCGCGGGGGGTCGCCTTCCCCCGCCTCAACCTGCTCTCGTTCTGGCTCTACCTGGTGGGGGCGGCGACGATCTACGGGAGCTTTCTGTATCGCCCCTCCGAAGCCGGGTTCGCGGCGCTGCCGCCGCTGTCCGAGAACGTGTTCCTGAACACCCGCGGCGTCGACACATGGGTCGTCGGGACCGCGCTCGCGGTGCTGGGGTTCGTCTGCTTCTCGGTCAACCTCGTGGTCACGCTGCACAACATGCGGGCCCCGGGCATGGCGTGGCGCCGCGTGCCCCTGTTCACCTGGGGGGCCGGGATCAGCGGATACCTGATGCTCGTCATCGGCCCCGTGATGCTCGCCGCCTTGACCATGCTCTTCATCGACCGCCACTTCGGAGGCGTCTTCTTCAACGCGGGCGAGGGCGGCGCGCCGCTTCTCTACGAGCATCTCGCGTGGTTCTTCTTCACCGGCTTCTACATGCTGGTGCTGGTCTTCGCCGCCGGAGTGATCTCCGACGTCCTCCCCACGTTCGCTCGCAAGCCCCTGTTCAGCCATCGGGCGGCCATGCTCTCCATGCTCGCGATCGCCGTCATGGGCCCACTCGCCTGGATGCAGAACATGTACACGGCCCCGATCGGGTTCAGCTTCGAGACCTTCGCGATGGTGTTCGCGCTCGCGCTCACCGTTCCGGTCGGGCTGCTCATCTTCAACTGGATCGCCACCCTGTGGGACGGGACGCTCCACATGCGGGCGGCCCCCCTGTTCGCGATCGGGGCGATCAGCGCCCTGAGCGTGGGGCTCGCGGTCGAGCTCGCCTGCTCGGTGATCGCCGTCGGCTGGCAGCTGGACAACACAACGGCGGCCCAGGGCGCCACGACGGCGGTGTTCGTCGGCGGGATGGTCCTTGGAGGATTCGCGGCGCTTCACTACTGGTTCCCCAAGCTCACGGGGCGGACCATGGGCGAGGGCCTTGGAAAGGCGAGCCTCGGCCTGACCCTCCTCGGCCTCTACGTCTACGTGTTGATGGCGTTCCTTGCAGGGGTGAAGGCGCAGCCCGTCGAGATCTACAAGTTCTTCGGCGACGCCGGCGTGGACGGCTTCAACCTCGTCGCCTCGATCGCGTCCTTTGTGCTCGCGATCGGGATCCTGCTCGAGCTCGGCAACGCCGCCTACAGCTACCGAAACGGCGTCCGCGTCGGACACGACCCGTGGCGCGGCGCCACGCTCGAGTGGTTCACGCTCTCGCCGCCGCCGGAGCACAACTTCGACGCCGTCCCCGACGTCCGGAGCGCCGAGCCGCTGCACGACATTCGCAGGGCGATTCACGATCGGACGGCCAGCTGGCGACCGCCTCCGCCGACCGAGGCCACGGAGCCGCCGGCTCCCGAACCCGAGGCGGTTGAGGCAGCGAGCGCCGAGGAGACCGGCGCAGAGGGGCCATCTGACGGCGCCCCGGTAGCCTGACCGTGATGCCAGGCGTCGCACCCCGCGGCGAGGCCGGGGAGCTCGTTCGTTTCCGCCGCCTCCTGACCGCGACCATCCTCGCCACCTTCGCGCTGATCGTCCTCGGCGGGGTCGTCCGCGTGAGCGACTCCGGGCTCGGCTGCGGCGCTGCTGGAAGCGGCACCCACGGCTGGCCGCTGTGCGGCGGCCGCCTGCTCCCCTTCCTCCAGGAGCATGAGGTGATCGAGTTCAGCCATCGCGCAGTAGCGACGCTTGTGGTGGTGCTGATCGTCGCCCTCGCGATCCAGGCCGTCCGGCGGCTTCGCGACCGGCGGTGGCTCGTCCGAGGGACCATCGCTGCCGGGGTCCTGGTCCTCGCACAGGCGGTCCTCGGCGGCCTCACGGTCGAGCACGGCCTGCACTCCGCCCTGGTCGCCGCCCACCTGGGGTTGGCGATGCTCCTCCTCGGCCTCCTGATCGGGCTCCGCCGCATGGCCCAGCCGGAGACCCGCGCCGCGCCGGTGGACAGCTCGCGCGCGCTCCGGGCCACCGCGGCGGTGGCGGCCGTGCTCTTGCTCGCGACCATCGTCGCCGGCGGGTACGTGGCCGGCACGGAGGGCGAGGGCACTCCGGATCAGCCCGTGCTCGGCGCGCACCTTGCCTGCGGCGAGCAGTTCCCCACCTGCCTTAACAAGTTCATGCCGTTCCAGTACGGGCGCCTCGTGGACATCCAGCTCACCCACAGACTGTTTATGTACCTGACGACGATCGCGATCGTGGCGATGACCGCGGTGGCGTGGCGGCGGCGGGTTCCCAACCGCGCCTTCCTCGTGATCCCGCTGCTCTTGGCCTGCCAGATCCTGCTCGGCGCCCTGAACGTCTGGCTCGGCAAGCATCCCTCGTTGATCGTCGCCCATCTGACGCTGGCGACTATTCTCTGGGCCGCCGTCGTGTATGCGGCCGCCTCGCTGGTTGAGGTGCCCGCCGGCGCCCGGAGAACGCTGCAGGATCCCGGCGCGACCGATACGCAGGCGGTCACGGCCTGACGATCATGGAGAGCGCGACCAACACGGGCGACTTGGTGCGGGCGTCGGCGATCGACGGCGCGGCCTCCGAGGGCGCCACGGCGTCCCTGGGGCGCGCCGCCCTGTCGCCGGCATCCCGCCGCCGTGCTCGGGACGTGCTCCGCGATTACCTGGCGCTGACCAAGCCGCGGATCATCTCGTTGCTCCTCGTGACCACGGTCGGGACGATGTTCGTCGCCGATCCCTCCGGCCCGGCCCTGACCACGATCCTGTGGACCGTCCTCGGCGGCTACCTGGCGGCCGGCGGCGCCGGCGCGATCAACCACTACCTCGAGCGCGAGCGCGACGCCCGCATGGACCGCACCTGCGCACGGCCGCTGGTTGAGGGGCGGATCGAGCCCCTACACGGCCTCCTCTTCGGGATCGGGCTCGGCGTCCTGGCGACGCTGGAGCTGGCGATCGCCGTGAACCCGCTTTCCGCCGCCCTCGCGCTCTGCGGGCTCCTCGGATACGTATTCGTGTACACGCTGTGGCTAAAGCCGCTCACGCCGCAGAACATCGTCATCGGCGGGGCGGCCGGCGCGGTGCCGCCGCTGGTCGGCTGGGCCGCGGCCACCGGCGGACTGACGCTGGACGCCCTCTACCCGTTCGCGATCGTCTTCCTGTGGACGCCGCCCCACTTCTGGGCGCTGTCCCTCTTGGTCAAGGACGACTACGGCCGCGCGGGCATCCCCATGCTCCCGGTCGCCCGCGGCGAGGAGGTGACGCGGCGCGAGATCCTCGCCTACTCGGTGGCCCTCGTGGCGTTCACGGTGATGCCTTACCTGACCGGCCTGTTCGGGGCGCCCTATCTGGTCGCAGCGGTGGTTCTGGGCGCGGCCTTCATCGGCCTCTCCGCCGACCTTTGGCTGCGCCCCTCGAGGGCCGCCGCCGTACGCCTCCACCTGGCCTCACTCGCCTACCTGGCGCTGCTGTTCTGTGCGATGGCGGCAGATCGGGTCCTCGGCTGAGCGCTGGGTGAGCGGGCTCGGGGGCGGGCTCGCTGAGGTCCTGCTCAGAAGACCGCGGTCGGGTTGAGGGGAGACCCGGTCCCGTCGACGACCCGGAGCGGGGCGGCGGCGAACAGGAACTCCCACCGTCCATTCCGCTCACAGATGGCCCGGACGTCCTCGAACTGGAGATAGTCGAGCAGGTGGACCCCCATCGCGTTGAGGGTCAGCGCATGGATCGGGTAGTCGATGCCCTCGGTCGAGCTCGGGGCCGTGTCGCTGTTGCCGTCTGAGCCAAGCACCGCAACTCGCCGGTCGGCGAGGAACCTGACGGCGGTCGGGTGCAGACCCGCCTTCGCCCTCGAGGTGTCCCACGGATCGAGCTCGGCGCAGCGGCGTGCGTGGCCGGTTCGTACGAGGAGGATGTCGCCCTCGGCGACCGTCACGCCCTGCTCGCGCTCTGCCTGCTCCAGGTCCGCGGAGAAGACGTGCTCGCCGGGCTCGAGCCACGGGACGCCCAGCAGCCGCGGTACGTCCAGCAGCACGCCGCGGCCCACGAGGCCGTCCTTGACGGCCTCGATTGCATCCAGCGGCGCGCCCTCGGAGGTCACGGAGGAACTCGGCCTGCCGTTGTAGAGGGCACCATCGAAGGCGACGTGGCACAGCGCGTCGATGTGGCTGTGACCATCGTTGTGGTAATCGGCACCGACGTAGTCCTTGGCGAACCGGAGCGTCCCAGATCCGATGTCGACATCGGTGAGCATCGTCATCCGATGGTCGGCCGGCTCTGGGTTGTCGATTGCCGGCCGCGTGTTCAGGGGCAGGCTCAGGGTGACGGTCTCGCCGCTGCGAACGAGCCGCGAAGCGGCCGTGACCCGCTGGGGCGTCAGGTAGTTGAGCGCACCTCGCTCGTCCTCCTCGCCCCAGCGCCCCCAGTTGGAGACCGTCGCGAACAGCGCCCTGAACTCCGCGGCGCTCATCTCGGGGCCGCGGCGGCTGTCCCGGACCGAATCGTGCTCCATCATCCCGCCGCCGAGGTTCTCACAGGAGCGCCCCTCAGCTCCCCTTCAGCTGCCCCTCGTACGGTCCACGCCCAGTCACGCATGCCGCGCCACACCGCGCCCCGAGCGCCAACGCCTCCTCGGGTGAGAGCCCCTCGGCCAGGCCATAGGTCAGACCAGCGGCGAAGGAGTCTCCTGCGCCATAGGCGTCCACCGGGGGGCCGGGTAAAGGGGAGGCGGCCCACCGACTGCTGGTGCCGTCCGCCGCCACCAGCGACCCGCCGGCGGCGCCGTCCGTTCGAGCAACCATGCGCGGCGGGGGATCGAGGTCGCCGGGCGTGTAGCGCTCGCCCACATCCTCGGCGCTCGAAACCAGCACGTCGAGCTCGACATCGGTCTGGCTCAACGAGTTGAGCGCCCGGACCGTCGAGACGAGCCTCCGGGCCGATCGCGCCATCCGCACGGCACCCGGATCGCCTGCGGTCAGGTAGACGGCGTCAGCGTCGCGAAGCTCCGACCAGGGCAGCTTGTCGTCGGCGCGCGGTCCCAGGCGGTCACCCATCACCGTGATCGTGCGTTCGGCCCTCGCGTCCAGGTAGACGAAGGCTCGCCGCTGGGGTTCGGAATGCCAAGCGGACTCGACCCGAACGCCCCTTGCCTCCAGCTCCGCCTTCGCCCGGTGCCCGTGGGCATCATCGCCAAGCGCGGTCAGGAAGAGGCAGTCTCCCGCGAGCCGCGCAAGCTGCACCGCGGCCACCGCTCCTCCGCCCGCGGCCTCCTCCCAGGCATCGCGCACATGGATGATCTCCCCAGGGGTGGGCACGCGCTCCACGACTGCGAAGTCGGCCCATTCGACGTGTCCGATGACCGCGACGCGCACACCGGCACCTTCAGCCCGGGTCGTCCGTGACCACGATCGAGAAGGTCGCGCTATAGGCGTCACCCGGAGCAACCATCGGGAGATCCGGGCCGCCGGTCACGAGCGCGTTCGTGGGCGCCGTCATCGGCTCGAGCGCGATCACGTCGTCGTCGGCCGGCGCGTACACCTGGGCGTACGGATAGCCGGATTCGAAGGAAACCTCGATGCGCCTGGCACCGCCGCACACCGCGAAGCGGGAGCCGCCTCGTGGGGCAACGTATGCGTCGTCGAACGTCCTGGACTCGAGCCGGCCTCCCCCGATTCGGACGGGCTCGCGGTCGCTCGTCGGGAGCAGCTCGGCGTCGAGCAGGAGGCGCTCGGTGACCGGGATCTCGACCTCCCAATCGGGGCGTTCGACGCCCGGCAGGGTGAAGTAGGGGTGGTACCCGAAGGCGATCGGTACGGCCACGTCAGCCGATGCCCGAACGCTGGTTGTGATCGTCAGCGTGGTCCCGCTGAGGCGCGCCTCGAAGAGCAACTCATGCGGAAAGGGAAACGCCGCCATCAACTGCTCGTGGGCGCCGAAGTCGAAGCTGGCTGCGAGCATGGCGCCATCCCCCTGCGCCTCGTGCCGGTCGATCCGCCAGCCTCGAGCCGCTGCGAGCAAGCCGTGGATCGGCAGCCCGTTGGGATCGACGCTCACCGGGGTCGAGGGCGAATCCAGGACGACGTCACGACCCGCCACGGAGAACCGCTTGCGGGCAAGGCGGTTCGCCCAGGGGTAGAGCACGGGGATTCCCATCGTCCCCCGCTCTTCGACGTACCTGCGTACGCCTCCCCGTTGGCCCAGGAGCTCCTCACCTCGGTGGCGCAGTGAGCATCCAACCATCCCAACCTCGGGGACGAACGCCATCTCGATTCCTCCACCCTCGCCCGTCCCGAGCACCAGCGCCGAGAAGCCGTCGACCGCCCGCTCACCGATCATCGAGCCTGCGGTGCCTCGCCCTCACCATCGAGCACGCTGCGCTGGGCAAGCGTGTAGAGGAACCCCAGCGCCGGCAGCACCACGACGACCGCGACGCCGAACACGATCAACACCCCAGTGAGCGTCGCGCTCGCCCCAGCGCCGTCCTTGATCGTCAAGGTCTGAGGAAGGAGATATGGGAACTGGGCGACCCCCCAGCCCCAGATCACGGCCACTACGGCCCCCACGGCCAGCGGTCGGGTGCCGCGGCGCTCACCCCGCCAGAGCAGGGCCAACACACCGAGCCCGAACAGCGCGGATGCGATCACCAGCGGCAGGCCCTCGCTCGTCAGGCCGTCGTAGATGTAGCGGGCGTCGGCCCGGTAGACGAAGATCCCGGCGACCGCGATCGCACCCGTGACCAAGGCCGCGATCAGGGCGCGGGTTGCGAAGTAGCGCTCGAGGTCGGGGTCGTTTGCGCGACGGGCGTCGCTGACGAGGAACACCGCCGAGAGGTAGGCGCCGGTGGCCACGAACAGGGCCCCGGTGAGTACGGAGACGAGGTTCAGCCAACTGGTGACAGCGTCCCCGGCGGCGTTGCCCACCGGCACGTGCCCGGAGGCGATCGCGCCGACGACGGTGCCCATGAAGAAGGGGGTCAAAAGCGAGAAGAGCCCGAAAACACGCTCGGCGAGGCGGCGGTAGCGGAGCTGCCGGGCGAGCTTGTGGAAGGCGAATCCAGAGCCCCGGAGCACGATCCCGAGCGCCGCGAGGCTGAGGGGGATGAACAGGGTGGACATGATCGACTCGAAGGCCACCGAGAACCCCGTCCACAGCACGACCAAGACGAAGATCAGCCAGACGTGGTTCGCCTCCCAGACCGGGCCGATCGCCCAGTCGACCAGACCCCGAGCGCGCGCGCCTCGTTCGTCACCGCCGGCAAGCAACGACCAGACCCCCGCGCCGAAGTCAGCACCGCCGAAAACCGCATAGAGCGTCGCGCCGATCCACAGCACGCCTGCGACGGCGTCGGCAGTGCTCATTCCGCCCTCCCGACCGGCGGCGCGGGTTCTGGCGGCGGCACAGGTTCGCTGGGGCCATAAGGCACCTCGGCTTCGCCGATTTCCTCGGTACGCCAACGGTGAGCCATCGTGCGCAGGATGAGCACGGTGGCGACCCCGAGCGCGGTGTAAAGGACCAAGACAGCCGAGAAAGTGACCCAAACCCCGCTGGCTCCTGTCACGGCGTCTTTGGTCCGCATGACGTTATAGACGACCCATGGCTGGCGACCGACCTCGGTCACGATCCAGCCGCACTCGAGCGCCACGATCGCGGCCACTCCCGAGACGGCTGCAGCGCGCAGGAACCATGGCGTGCGTGGGATGTCCCGCCGACGCCACCAGGCCCAGCCGAGCCAGAGCCCCAACCCGATCAGCAGGGTGCAGATGCCCACCATCGCGTCGAACGCCCAGTGGAGCATTGTGTTCGCGGGCGGGCGGTCGCTAGGAGGCACCGTGTCGAGCCCGGTGACCTTGGTGTTGGTGCTGAAGCCGACGAGGAACGAGTCAAACCCGGGGATCCCGATCCCGCCCTTGACCCCGGTCGAGGTGCAGCGACCACCTAGATACTCCGTCACGTCCCTATGGGTGTGCTGCACGCACTCCATCGCGGCGAACTTGACCGGCTGGTCCCCGGCGATCGCGCGAGCCGCGGTGTCGCCGACGGCGAACTGGATCGGGGTCACGATCGCGGCGACGGTGAGCGGGATCAAGAGCCCGAGCCGGTGGTGGCGGTCCCGCCGTCCCCGCAGCATCCCCACCGCGTAGACCGACGCGACGAGGAACCCGGTGACCAGGTACGCGGCGAGGATCATGTGCGGGACCTCGTACGCGGTCGCCCTATTGAAGATCGCGTCGAATGGGGCGACATCGGTGACCTGCCCGTTCGAGGCGATCTTGAAGCCGTCCGGCTGGTTCATCCACGAGTTGACGGCGACGACCGAGAACGCGCCTCCGAGCCCCGCGATCACCACCGGGACGCCCGTCCAGAAGTGGGCCCACCCGGAGAGGCGCTTCCAACCGTAGATGTAGATCGCCATGAAGATCGCCTCGGTGAAGAAGAAGATGCCCTCGATCGCGAACGCGACCCCGAAGACCTCGCCGAAGCGGCCCGTGAACGCCGGCCACAGGAGGCCGAACTCGAACGACAGCACCGTGCCGGTGACGGCGCCCACGGCGATCGTCACGGCTGCGACCTTCGACCAGCGCTGCGCCAGCTCGAGCGCCACGGGGTCCTTCTGCCGTAGACCCTTGTAGTTGGCGATCAGCATCAGCGCGGGGAACGCGACGCCAAGGGAGGCCAGGATGATGTGGAACCCGAGCGTGAACGCCATCTGGCTCCGCGCCGGAGTCAGCTGCGAGGAGACGGCCAGCAGGGTGGGAAGGTCGGGCACTTAGGGGGCGTCCTCGGTCATCACCCGGATTGGAATCTAACCACCTACCCGGTCGCGTACGATCGGCAGCGCAAGCATGGAGAACGCCGCCGCATCCGCATCCCCCGCCGATCTGACCGCAGGCCCTCACCGAGTCGTCGTCGTCGGCGGCGGCTTCGGCGGGATCTTCGCGACGCGCTTCCTGAGGCGCGCCCCGGTCGAGGTGACGCTGGTGGACCGGGTCAACCACCACCTCTTCCAGCCCCTCCTCTACCAGGTGGCGACGGGCATCCTCTCGGAGGGCCAGATCGCGCCCGCAATCCGCAACGTCCTTCGCCGCCAGCGCAACGTCGGGGTGGAGCTCGCGGAGGTGACGGGCTTCGACCTCGAGGCGCGGACCGTGACGGCCATGCGCCCCGACGGGGACCCCTTCACGATTCCATACGACAGCCTGATCGTTGGGGCTGGGGCGGGCCAGTCTTACTTCGGCCACGACGAGTTCTCCCGCTGGGCCCCGGGGATGAAGACGATCGACGACGCTCTCGAGATTCGGGGGCGGATCCTCGGCGCGTTCGAGATGGCGGTGCTGGAGGAGGATCCGGAGATGCGGCGGGAATGGCTCACGTTCGTCGTCGTCGGGGGCGGCCCGACCGGGGTGGAGATCGCCGGTCAGATAGCCGAGCTGTCGAGGCGGGTCCTCCCCAAGGACTTTCACACGATCGACTCACACAGCGCTCGAGTCCTGCTGTTCGACGGAGGCAAGGAGATACTCGCCGGGTTTGGTGACCGCCTCTCCGCGAAGGCCGCCAAGGAGTTGGAGCGCCAGGGCGTGGAGATACACACCGGCAGCATCGTCACCAACATCGACCGTCATGGGGTAGAGGTAAAGGGGCAGGACGGCGAGGTCCAGCGGGTGGGCGCCCGGACGAAGGTCTGGGCCGCCGGCGTCCAAGCGTCCCCGCTGGCCAAGATGCTCGGCGACGCCACGGGTGCCGAGTGCGATCGTGCCGGCCGCGTCGCGGTGCTGCCCGACTGCTCTCTGCCGGACCATCCGGAGGTGTTCGCGATCGGCGACATGATGTCGCTCGATGGCCTCCCGGGGGTCGCCGAGGTGGCCATGCAGCAGGGCATCCACGCCTCCAAGACGATCAAGCGCCACCTTCGCGGCGAGGCGTCGGGGCCGTTCCACTACCGGGACCTGGGCAGCATGGCGACCATCTCGCGCTTCCGCGCCGTGGTCAGCTTCAAGGGAATCCGCGTGGCCGGCTTCCTGGGGTGGTTGATGTGGCTGTTCGTGCACCTCGCGTTCATGACCGGGTTCAGGAACAGGTTCACCACGATCCTCGGCTGGACTCTCAGCTTCATCGGAAGGGGCCGCAGCGAGCGAACCCTCACGGCCCAGCAGGTGGTCGGCAGGGTGGCGATCGAGGAGGCCGGCGGGCGGCCGTTCATCATCAGCCTCACCTCCGACGAGCCGACCGACAAGGATTAGCCCGTCTCTGGCACGCGCGCATGCCTGCGCCGGGCGGCCCGGCGATTCAGCGCGCGCTGAACCGCGAGGGTGCCGGAAGCTCCCACCACCATCATCAACACGTTCATGCCCAGCACCCCCACGGCACCCAAAGCGGACCCGAGCTCGCCGATCCCGCCCGCGACGCCGAGGTAGGCCGCGGCGGGGATCGTGGTCACCGACACAGCCACGCCCACCGCGGCGCTGGCGCGAGTCTCGAGCGCCAGCATTCCCGCGATTCCCGCGACCAGGGCGACGGCAATCGTCTCGTGGTTGACGGTTGCGAGGCCCCCCAACGCCGTCGCGGCAGCGGCCAGGTTGAAGCCGGACGGGAGCAGATCGAGCCGGTCCTGGCAGAACGCCACCACCGCCGCCGCCACGCAGGTCCCGACCAGCCCGAGGGCGAGCGTGACGAAAGCCTCGCCGACGAGCCGGGCGCGTCGGCCCACGACCCCGACGCTGATCGCCGTAATCGGCAGGAGGTCCGGACTGACGGCCATCGCACCCACGATCAGAATCCCGTTGCGCTCGGTGACGCCGTAGCCGGCGATCACCCCCGCGACCAGCATCAGCGCGAAGTAGCGGCCGATCGGACGGGCGTGGTGCCACGCCGCGCTCAGCACGTCCGCCCAAACCAGCGTCGTCTCGGCCGTCCCGCCGACCATCTGGCCCACGGCCTCGACCCGGCTGAGCGTTATCCCCGATTGGGGTACCCCCAGACGCCCCAGCTCGTCCAAGAGCGGGTCGATGGCGTTCGGGCGCACCAGACCGGCCACCAGGACATGCCCGGGCCGGGTCGCACCCACAGACCGAACGCGGCTGACGCCGTCGAGGCGTTCGAGCGACTCGGCGACCGCCGCCATCGTCGTCGACTCCCCGAAGACCTCGAGCTGAATCATGGTCGCGAGCCTAGTAGGCCCACCAGATTGTCAGGTTGCCGCCGGGGCCCCGATCCGCTCGAGCAGGTGATCGCCGACCCGGAGCGCGTTCGCCATCGCCGTCAGCGCGGGGTTGACGGCGCCGATGCTGGGAAAGATGCTGGTGTCGACGACGTAGAGGTTGTCGAGCTCGTGCGCCTTGCAGTTGACGTCGAGCACGGAGCTCTCCGGATCGGTGCCGAAGCGGCAGGTGCCGGCCTGGTGGGCACACCCTGCAACCGGGATGTCGTTCTTCATGTACGCGTGCCTGCTGAACAGGTGCTCCGAGTGCATGCCCAGATGTCCGAGCATCGACTTGAGGGTGTGGTAGAGCTGCTTTTTCGCTTCCGCGTTCGTCTCCGTGTAGCTGACCGTGAGGTTGCCGTCGCGGCCGACGACCGCGCGATTCTCGGGATTTGGCAGGTCCTCGGTCGAGAGCCAGAAGTCGACCGCGTGGCGCGCGACCCGCTCCAGCGTCCACTCGGGGGACAGCTTCGTCTCCCCTGGCTTCTCGCCCCGGAACATGGGCGCCGACGACTTGCCGACCATCTGGATGTTGCCGAGCGGATAGTCGAAGTCGTCGGATCCGAAGTAGAAGTCGTTCAGGCCCAGGGTCTTCTGGAAGACCGTCTTGTTCTCCTCGCGAGACAACGCCAGGACCGCCGTGCTGTCGTGGAACATGAAGTTGCGACCGACCTGGTCCGAGCCGTTGGCGAGCCCATTCGGATGCTTGTCGCTCGCCGAGAGCTGCAGGAGCATCGCCGAGTTGGCAGCCCCGCAGGAGACGACCACGACCTCGCCCGCGAACCTCTCCGTCTCGCCCTCCCGCTCCACCACGACCTCGGTGACCGCGGTGCCCGTCTCGTTGGTCTCGAGCTTGACCGCCTTGGCGTTGGTGACCAGGGTGACGTTGGAGCGCTCCAGCGCAGGCCGCACCGCGAGCACGTCGGCGTCCGACTTGGCGTGCACGAGACACGGAAACCCGTCGCACGTCGCGCAGCGGACACAGCGACTGAAGGGCATGTTGTCCTCGGTGAGCATGATCCCGCACGGGGCGTGGAAGGGCTGGTGACCGGCGGCCGCGAGGTCGTCTGAGATCTGCTGGATCCGCGGCTCGTGGGAGACTGCCGGGAATGGATAGGGCGCACTCGCCGGGGGCTCGGTCGGGTCCTCGCCCCGTGCTCCATGTACTTGATAGAGCTGCTCCGCCTGCGTGTAATAGGGCTCGAGCTCGTCGTAGGAGATCGGCCAGGCCGGCGAGATGCCGTCGTGGTGGCGCAGCTCGCCGAAGTCCTCTTTGCGCAGGCGATAGAGGGCCGCTCCGTACAGCTTCGTGGCACCCCCCACGAAGTAGTGCACCTGGGGCTGAAACGGCTTCCCGTCGGCGTCGTACCAGGTGTCCGGCGAGACGTAGCGGCCGTCGACGAAGACGTCCTGGGCGCTCCAGTTCTGCGGCTCACGCGCTAGCCAATCGCCGCGCTCCAGCAGCAGGATCCGCTTGCCGGAGGGCGCAAGGCGGTGGACGAGGGTGCCCCCGCCGGCGCCGCTCCCGATCACGATCACGTCGTAGGCATCGGCCACTACGAGAGCTCCTCCAGGCGCTCCGCGACGATGATCCGCCCCGCCGCCTCGATCAGCGCCAGATGGGAGAAGGCCTGCGGGAAGTTCCCCAGGTGCCGGCCGGTGCTGGTATCGAACTCCTCCGCGAAGAGGCCGAGCGGCGAGGCGACTCTCAGCAGCTTCTCCATCAAGTCGCGGGCGGGCTGCAGCTCGCCGACGATCGCCAGCGCCGAGACGAGCCAGAACGAGCAGATCAGGAAGCTCCCCTCCTTGCCGGACAGCCCGTCATCAGTCTCGCCGGTGCGATAGCGCAAGACGAAGCCGTCCTCGGTCAAGTCGGCGGCGATCGCCTCGACGGACTTGCGAAGTCGCTCGTCGTCACCGGGCAGGAAGCCGAATATCGCCGCCAGAAGGGTGGACGCATCGAGCGCTTCGGTGTCGTAGTGCTGCCGCAGGACGCCATCACGGAGCCCGTGGTCGAGGATGTCCGCCTTGATCTCGTCCGCGGTCGCTCGCCATGTGGACTCCAGCTTCGAATCGCCGCGCAGCCCTGCGAGCTTCGACGCGCGGTTGAGTGCGACCCAGCACATGAGCTTCGAGGAGACGTAGTGCTGGGGCTTGCCCCGCGCCTCCCAGATGCCCTGGTCAGGGTTCTTCCAGACCTCGGTGGCGCTCTTCGCCTGCGACTGCACGACCGGCCACAGTCGGCGGGGCAGGCGCTCTGAGCGGCGGGTGTGGAGCAGGATGGCGTCGAGCGCAGCGCCGAAGACATCGTTTTGGCGCTGGTCAAAGGCGCCGTTGCCGATCCGCACCGGGCTGGCCCCCGCGTAGCCGGAAAGGTCCTCACGGAAGGTCTCGGTGAGGTCTCGGCGCCCGTCGATCCCGTACATGATCTGGAGCGCCCCGTCGTCATTCGGCTCCAGGTCGGCGACGAACTGCATGAACTCGTCGGCCTCCCAGTCGAGGTTCAGATAGTGGAGCGCCTGGAGCGTGAAGGTCGAGTCCCGCAACCAGGTGTAGCGGTAATCCCAGTTGCGCTCGCCGCCCGGAGTCTCGGGCAGTGACGTGGTCAGCGCCGCGACGGTTGCCCCGGTCGGCATGTAGGTGAGGCCCTTGATCGCCAGCGCCGAGCGCTGGATCGGATCGCGCCAGCGATGGTCGGGAAGTCGAGCTCCTTCCAACCATCCCCGCCAATAACGTCTCGTGGCGGCGATGCGCGCGTTCGCGTCGTCGATGTCGTCCGGAGAGGCAAGGCCCTCCGCCCACGAGAGCGAGCAGTAGAGCTGCTCGCCCTGCTCGAGGGTATGTCGGGCACGAACTCTGTTTCCCTCCACTCCCAACGCCAAGTCCGTCGCGAGGCGGATCGTCACGTCGGCGCCGCTGGCGTCGGCGGCGTGGCGGTCGCCGCCGACGAGCTCCCACTGGGCGACGGTGCGCCCGTAGTCGAACACCGGCTCGCAGACGAGCTCGAACTCGACCTTGCCATCGAGGCAGAGGACGGTGCGCACCAGCAGGTGATCCCCATCCTCGTCGGCCGGCGGACGGGTGTGCGGCGTCACCGCGTCCTCGCCGCGTGTGGGGCCCATGGTCAACGCATCGAATACGGTGGCCCAACCGGTCGGGGTCTTCCAGGTCGTGGCGAGTATGTTCGTCCCGGGTTCGTAGATACGGGCGCTGGGTACGTTGATCCCGAAGGGCCCGAGGCGGAAGGTCCCCGCCTCGCGGTCGAGCAGGGTGCCGAACACACTCGGCGAGTCGAAACTGGGCACGCAGAGCCAATCGACCGAGCCATCCGGCGCCACGAGGGCTCCCGTGTGGCAGTTGGACAGGAACCCGTAGTCGGCAATCGGTGGGAAGGGCGAGGGCATGGCGGCGCTTTGCGGCTGGCTGGGCGACGCGGTGTCCCGTGGCTCGCCGGCGCCCGCGGCGGGGCGCGCCGCCTTCGTCTTGGCCGCCTTGGCGGGCTCCTTGGCCGAGCGCTTGGCCTTCTGGGGGCTCACGAGGTCACCCACGGGCCGTGCCAGGAGCCGTGACCGGCCACGAGCTTGTCGGCGGCCGCTGGGCCGAAGGTTCCCTTGGCGTATGTGTCAACCGGCGGGGGCGCTTTGAGCAGCGGTTCCATGATCCGCCAGGTCTCCTCGACGCCATCCTGACGGGTGAAGCGCGTACTGTCGCCGATCATCGCCGCGTGGAGCAGCACCTCATACGGTGTGGCTCCCTCCCCCCCCTCTTCCGAGAACTCCATGTCGAGCTCGATCGCGCTGGGCCCGAGCATGTCCGCACGGTGCGCGTCGAGGATGAGTCTGATCCCAGTCGACGGGTCGAGCTTGATCACCAGCTGGTTCGGCTCAGGCGGGTGAGCCCCCGCGGGGCGAAGGCCTAGCCGGGGCGGATGCTTGAATACGAGCCGCAACTCTGTCTGGGTGACCGGCAGGCACTTGCCCGCCCGAATGAAGAAGGGCACGCCCCCCCAGCGCCAGTTGTCGATGTCGAGGCGCAGTGCGGCAAAGGTCTCGGTTGTCGAGTCGTCGGCCACACCGTCGATCTC
Source organism: Solirubrobacterales bacterium (assembly GCA_050697075.1). Classification (GTDB taxonomy): domain Bacteria; phylum Actinomycetota; class Thermoleophilia; order Solirubrobacterales; family 70-9; genus AC-56. The sequence continues at coordinate 28,383 of JBOGZC010000005.1, forward strand.
TCGATAGCCCTCGTATTGTCCGCGCACGTAATGGGCGGGGTCGGCGTCGGCGATCGCGTGGAACAGAGCCACCTGCGCGTTTTTGAGCGTCTCCGGGTCGCTCCGGGCAGGCGCCTCCATCGCCGAGGCTGCGACCACCTGCATCATGTGGTTGACGACCACGTCGCGCAATGCGCCTACCGGGTCGTAGAAGTGGCCCCGATCCTCGACCCCGAAGCTTTCGGCCATCGTGATCTGCACCGACGAGAGATAGTTGCGACTCCACAGGGGCTCCAGCATCGCGTTGGCGAACCGGAGGTTCAGGATTTCGACGAGGCCCATCTTCCCGAGGTAGTGGTCGATCCGATAGAGCTGAGGCTCGTCGAGGTACTCGTGGAGTTCGGCGGCGAGCGCGCGCGCGGAGGCGAGGTCGTGGCCGAACGGCTTCTCGACGACCACGCGCGCGTTGTCGGTGAGACCCGCATCGGCTAGTCCCTTGATCACGGCTCCGAATAGGAAAGGCGGGATCTCGAGGTAGAAGACCGGGGTGCCGGCGTCGCCGATCGCGCCCGCCACCTGCTGGAACGTCTCTGCGTCAGAGAAATCACCCGAGACGTAAGACAGGCGGTTGGCAAAGCGGTCGAAGACCTCCGCGTCGATCGTCTCGCCGCAGGCCTCGATCGCACTGCGGGCGTGTTTGCGGAGGTGGTCCACCGTCCAGTCGTCGGCCGCCACGCCAACGATCGGGCAGTCCAACAGCCCTCGCTTCTCAAGTCGGTAAAGCGAGTGGAAGGTCATCACCTTCGCCAGGTCGCCCGTGATGCCGAAGACGACGAACACGTCGGCGGGCGCGGGGGCGCCCTGGTCCTGGGTGGCGGTTCGGGTTCTGGACTTGGATGCCGTGGCCATCGCTTACCTCCTGTTCGCGGCGGATCTCAGCCGAGTCCAGCCCCTGTCATCCATCGAGCTGAGTGCATCATGCCACCCGGGTCAAGTGCGGAGCCGGGCGGCTCGGAACCGCTGGACGCCGCCGCTCCTAGGGTCGGCCGGCGACACAGCGAAAGTCCAGGACACGCGGCGGGCTTGTGATAGAAGACGCGCGATGGATCGAAGGCTCGCGCAACGAAACCTCACGGCGGGGCTTTTGGCCGCGGGGTTGGGTCTGCTCCTCTTCGGGCTCAGCTTCTTCATCGCCGTGATCTACATCTCGTGAGCGACGGCCGTCAGATCCCCGAGCCCTCCGAGCTCGTCTACGTGCCGAGCCCGTCGTGGATGCCCGTGCTGAGCGCCGTCGGGCTGGCCGGCGTGCTGGTCGGGCTGTTCGCGGGCTGGCCCTACGCGGTCGCCGGCGGAGTCCTGGGGCTCGCTGCCCTGTGGAGGTGGATCCGGAGGACCGGCGGCGAGGTCGGGCGGCTACCAGTCGAGCAGCGGGTTAGCGCCGCGGTACTGCCGGCGGTCCCTCTCCGCGAGCCCAGCAAAGATTCCTAGCCGGCCGAGCGCAGATTCTCAGGAGGCGGACGCCTAGGCGGCCGACGCCTCGGTCTCCGGCGAGGTCATCCCCGAGGTCGCCCCCTCGGTGGTCCAAACCCGGACGATGTCGCGCATCGAGAGGATGCCCACCAGCTCGCCGGACTCGACCACGACCAGGTGGCGAATATGGCGCTTCGACATCTCCATCGCGGCGCGCTCGAGGCTCCAGTCGGGTGCCGCAGCGATCAGCGTGTCGCTCACGTGATCGCAGACGCGCTCCGAATCCGGGTCCTCGCCCCGCCCGAGCGAGTTGAGGATGTCGCGCTCGCTGATGATCCTCGGCCCCGGGTACTCCTCGTCGACCACCACCCCCGCGCCCACGGACTTCTCCGTCATCAGCCGAGCTGCATCGCGCAGGGTGTGCCCCGGGCCAACGGTCAAGACCACCTTGGACATGCCTTCGCGAACTTCCATCGAGCACTCCCTACGACGACGAGTGGGCCAACAAAGTGCTTATTGAGTCAAGCCTATCCAATGGAGGGGAAAGCGCCAAGTCGCCTCGGCCCGTCGCCTGACGCCGACGATAGGATTCCCGCCTCGTGGCGAGACGGATCCTCACCCCGCCGGCAGCCCTGTGGCGTGCGGCGCTCGTCATCTCCGGGATCGCCCTCGTGGCGCTGGCCGGATGTGGGGCCTCGGAGAGCGGCAACTTCGATCGTGGGCGCCAACTGTTCGTCAGCAAGTGCGGCACCTGCCACGTCTTGAACCAGGCCGCGACCACGGGGACGCAGGGACCCGACCTCGATGCCGCGTTCGCGCAGGCGCGCGCGGACGGCATGGACGCGGACACCATCGCGGGGGTGGTCAAGGCCCAGGTGGACAACCCCCGGCCGAGCACCAGTGACCCCAGCGTCTCGATGCCGCCTCACATAGTCACAGGGGAGGACCTCGACGACGTCGCGACCTACGTCTCCGGGGTCGCGGGGGTCCCGGGCATCGGGCCGCCGGCGTTCGCCGGCGGCCCCGGCGGGCAGGTGTTCGGCGAGAACGGCTGCGGGAGCTGTCACACCCTGAAGGCCGCCGGCAGCACGGGCACGACCGGGCCCGACCTGGACAAGGTCCTGGCCGGGATGAGCGCCGCCGAGATCAAGCAGTCGATCACCGACCCGAACGCGAAGATCACTCCCGGCTATCCGCCCAACGTCATGCCGTCCACGTTCGGCCAGGCGATCAGCCCGAAGGACCTGAACACGCTGATCAAGTTCCTCCAGCAGAACGCCGGCAAGTCGGGCAAGTAGGGAGCGACCGGCCGCTTATCGCCGGGTCAGGCGGCGGCGCCCGCGGTGCCGCGCGTTTCGCGCGTTTCCGCCTCGAGGTCCACGACCACGTGGGTGATCGGCAGAGGGACCTCCTCGCGCGCTCGCTCGACGACCCCCCGCTCCAGCCACCTGGAGCGGTCGGGCGGGTAGGTCGAGATGATCACCTCGTCAGCCGGGAAGTCCCGCAGGGCGTCCTCCAGCGAAGCATTCGGCTCGTGGTGGTCGCCGACTTGGCCGCGCGCGCGAATGCCAGCCTCCGCCATCCGGCGCAGGGAGTCGTCCAAGCGGCGCCTCGCCTCCTCGAGGGCGCCATCGACGTCGGATGCCCAGTGCTCCATCCGGGAGCTGGTCAGTGCCGGGACCACGACGAGGGTCTCGCTGCTGCGCCCCTTGCAGCGGTTCTGGATCTCGTCCAGCAGTGCCTGGCCGCCGACCGTCTCGTTCGCCATCACCAGCACCCGGTAGGTCGCGTCGTCGCGGTGGGCCACCTCGGCGCGCCCGCGCATCGTCCCCTGGGCTCCCCGCCACAGGAGCCCGGCCCCGAGCCCCACCTCGGCGGCCAGCAGCGCGGCGCCCACCGCGGGGCGCGTCAGCAGGGTGAGGGCGATCACCGCGCCGGCACCGATGCCGATGATCACCACGGCGCGAAAGACGTCTTGCTCCGACCGCAGCGGATTGTGCATCTCGGCCCCTTTCTGTCGCCGCAACGGATTATCGCGCGCGGACCCGCCGCGCGGGCTGATCGACCGAGCGCGATCGTAGATTTGCGATCCTTGGCTACTCGCGCCTCAGGATCACGAACGAGACGTCGCCGAGCTGAATGGTCAGCGAGCCGTCGTCGCGGCCGATCGCCCCGCCGAACAGCTCGCGGTCCAGGCTGAGGCCGGCGCTCTCCTCTCCGGCGTCGAAGCGCAGCAGGATCGCCTCGGTATCGGTCGGCTCGCCCCCGGTGGTCGAGTAACCGGCCCGCAGTCTGCCGCCGAACGTGGCCACGTGATGCGGGCTTTCGCCGGCGTCGAGCACATGCACCTCGACCCGCTCCCCCACCAGCGCCAGGACGGTGGCCAGGGCCTGCTCGTAAGTCAGGTCGCTCATCGTCGGGTCGTCGCTCATGGACCCGACATCTTGCCGGTTCCGGGCCGCTCGAACCATGGCAGGGTGCGTCCGTCCAGCGGACACGACGGGACTCAGTTCAGGACGAGCCCGCTAGGGCGTCACCGTAAGCGCGGGCGACCAGCCGCTGACCTTCGCGTGGTTGCTCGCCAACTCCGAGCGAACCTGGAACTGGTAGGTCGTGCCGAGCATCACGGGGACGGGCTGCATGTTCAGGCCGAAGATCGCCTTGAACTGCGCCACGTCGTTCTTCCAGATCTTCCAGGCGCCGCTTCCGACCTTGTAGCGGACGTCGAAAGCCTTGCCCGTGTTGGTCCCGGAATCGGCCCAGATGACCGTGAACGGGTTGCCCACCGGGGCGAGGTTCTTGATGGGTGCAACCTTGACGACGCCGGCCATACCCCCCGCCGGTGACCCGTGGAGCTGGCAGTAGTAGTGATAGCTGCCGGCCGAGGCGCTGATGCTGAAGTTGATCGGCCCGGACGTAAGCCCGCCCGAGCGGAACAGCCCGGCGTCCTGTTGCACGTTGTGAGCACCGCCGGTCCCCGGGCGCACCCATTGGAAGCTGGTCCCGGTCTGGAACGCCCGAGTCGCGGGAGTCTGCGGGGTGAAGAAGTTGTTCTTGACTTGGATCATCGTCGCGGGTCCGCGCCCGAACGTGAGGGCGGGCAGCGCCAACCCCACCCCGACAGCAGTAATCATCAGCCACCTGCGCATCCTCGTACCTCCCGAACTCGCTCAGCCTCAAGCCACACCCGAAGTACCGATTCCGCGGCGCGAAGGTTCAGTGCAATCCCCAACGGCCACGCCATGACTCTTTCACATGAGCGCGGTGCAGACAAGTCTCGGTGGCTCGCGGTGACCCGATGCATCGGCGACCGCGAGGCGGCCCCGGCGTCTTTCCCCTGCAGACCGGCTCATTCCCGCAGCCCGGCTGCTTCGAGGGCCTCACCCCGAGCATCGAACCACTCGGTACGGGCTATCCGCCCCGCGCGGAACGTGAAGACAGCCCAGTAGTCGTACTCGACTTCGACGCCGCTGGACTTGCCCCGCATATCTCGCCGCAGGCGCACGGCGACCGCTTCATCAGCCTCGGCGACCTCGGCGACCTCGTACGGCCCTGGCGCCCAGGGCTCATCCGCAGCGACCAGGAAGTCCCAAACCGCATCTCGCCCACTGATCGTCTTCTCGGGCCAGTCGCCGACCGGGATCGCCTCAACGTTCGGGTCACAAAGGGCACACCATGTGTCTTTGTCGCGGCTGGTGAAGGCGCCGAGTGCTCGCTGCACGATCTTCACGTTGTTCTGCGACATCACCCGCTGCAGCGCAGAGTGCCTTGCCAGGGGTCCCTAGAGGATGTAGACGGTCGTGAAGACGATGATCCACATCACGTCGACGAAGTGCCAGTAAATCCCGGGCACCTCCACGCCGAGGTGCTTCTTCGGGTCCGACGTGAAGTGGCCCCGCCAGGCGCGGATGTTGGCCATCCCGAGAAGGATCAGGCCCACCGTCACGTGGGCGCCGTGGAGGCCGGTCAGCCCGTAGAAGATCGAGCCGAAGGCGCCGTCGCGGGCGCTGAACCCGATGTGCCAGTACTCGTTGAACTGGATGAACAGGAACGTGAAGCCCAGCAGCCAGGTCGCGCCGAGCCCAGCGATCAGCCCGCGGCGGTTGCCGCGCTGGATGGACACCAGTGCGTAGTGGACCGTAAAGCTCGAGGAGATCAGGATCGCGGTATTGACGCCGGCGATCGCCTTCGGGATGTCGAAGCCCTCCGGCGGCCACGGACCGACGTTGGCCACCACCCGGAGGAAGAAGTACGAGGCGAAGAAGGCTCCGAACAGCATCACCTCGGAGACGATGAAGATCAGGATGCCGAGCGTCTGGCGGTCGATCCGCGAGCTCTGGTGAGCTTCCGGGGGGCCGTGGTGTCCGTGCTCGGCCGTCGCTGGAATCGCAGCGGATTCCATCACTCGATCCCTACGCTGCCGGCAACCGTGGGCACCGTGACTTCGCCCCGCGCTTCCACGTGCTCTACTGGCTTGTCCGTGAGCCCGCGGACATCGTCGATCAGTCCCTCCTCGAGCCACTTCGAGCGCTCGCCCGCCAGGGTCGAGATCAGGATCTCGTCGACCCGGTAGTGCTCGATCGCGTTCTGCACGGCCGCCAACGGCGCCGGGCTGATCGGCTGGCCGGTCGCATCGATCTCGGACCGGTAGAGCTCGGCCAGTGTTCGAGCGAGGCGCTCGCAGACCTCCTCGCGCGTGATCTGCCCTGAGGGCGGGCTGATGATCGTGTACCGGTGCGGCTTCTCGGCCGCCTTGCGCTTCAGACGGGTGATCAAGTCGCCGCTGGCCACGGTGCGGGTGGCGACGACCAGCGTGTGGGTGACGTCCCAGCGGACCGCGTCATCCTCGATCCTCACTTGGATGTGCGTGATCGGTACGTCGAAACGCTGCTTTGCCCATTCGACCAGGTCCTTTCGGGTGAGCCCAAAGCGCGTGTCGTACAGGCACGAGAGCAACACCTCGCGGGGCTCGAACGCCCGGATCGCGTCGTCCAGCGCCAGCGCCGGATCCGGGTCCATGACCGACCCGACCGCCTCGATCCCGAACTCGCGAAGCACGGCCTGGGTAACTTCGACGCGGCTCAGCGCCGCGTCGCGCACCTCGTCGCGGTCGACGATCTGGCCGGCGATCGGCTGATTTTGCGGCGCAGCAACGGCGACCCTCTCGACGCCCGCATCGACGCGCTCCCGGACCGCCTCGAGCAGCTTGCGCCCGCCCGCGACCTCGTTCAGGAACGCCAGCACGGTGCCCCTGGTGCCGTTCGAGGGCGCACCGGTGGTGGCGTCGGCCCCGCTCACGCCGAACTCGCCCCGGCGGTGCCGGCGACCGTGGGCTGAGGCGCGCCCACGTCGGCCTCGGCCGGCCCGAAAATCGCGTGGCGAGCCCCCGGTACGCCGTACTCATAGGGGCCGCCGACCACGCGGGGCACCTCGTCGAAGTTGAAGGTCGGCGGAGGCGAGGTGACCAGCCACTCGATGGTCCTCGCGCGCCACGGATTGTCGCCGGCGAGCGGCCCCCACTTCCAGCTGACAATCATGTTGTAGAGGAAGACCAGCTGCGCGGCCCCCAGCAGGAACGCGAAGCAGGAGATCAGCAGGTTCCAGTCGCCGAACTGGGCCGAGTAGTCGGCGACCCGGCGTGGCATCCCCTCCATCCCGATCCAGTGCATCGGCAGGAAGGTGCCGTACATCCCGACCAGCGTCAGCCAGAAGTGGACGCGCCCCAGCTTCTCGTCGTACATCCGCCCGGTCATCTTCGGGAACCAGTGGTAGATGCCGGCGAAGATCGTGAAAACGGAGCCGCCGAACAGCACGAAGTGGATGTGGGCGACGATGAAGTAGGTGTCGGAGACGTGGATGTCGATCGGCACCATGCCCAACATCACGCCGCTGATCCCGCCCATCGTGAAGGTGACGATAAACCCGAGCGCGAACAGCATCGCGGTGGAACGCAGGTGCAGCACGCTGCCGAACAGGGTCGCCAGCCAGGAGAAGATCTTGATCCCGGTCGGGACGGCGATCAGGAGCGTCGTGATCATCATCGGGATGCGCAGCCAGGCGAACATCCCCGAGACGAACATGTGGTGGGCCCAGACCGTGTAGCTGAGCACCACAATCCCAATCAGCGCCAGTGCCATCAACCGGTAGCCGAAGATCGGTTTTCGGGCGTGGGTCGTGATGACCTCCGAGATGATCCCGAACCCCGGCAGCATCATGATGTAGACCGCCGGGTGGGAGTAGAACCAGAAGATGTGCTGGTAGCTCAGCACGTCGCCGCCGTTCAGCGTCTGAAAGAAATTGGTGTGCAGGATCCGGTCGAACAGGACCATGAACTGCACCCCGGCGATGAAGGGCGTGGCGGCGATGACCAGCAGCGAGGTCGACATGTTGGCCCAGACCAGGAGCGGCAGCCGCCAGAAGTTCATCCCCGGCGCTCGCATGGTGATGATCGTGACCAGGAAGTTGAGCGCCGTGGCTATCGATGAGGCGCCGGCGAACTGCACCCCGAGGTTGAAGAACGACTGGCCTAACGGGGCCCCCGTCGAGAGCGGCGCGTACCCGGTCCAGCCGGCGTCGAAGCCGCCCCCGGGGGCGAGGAAGCTGCCCACAAACAAAAGGCCGGCGATCGGCAGCATCCAGAAGCTGAGCGCGTTGAGGCGCGGGAACGCCATGTCCGGGGCGCCGATCATCAACGGCAGGACGTAGTTGGCGATCCCGGCAAAGATCGGGATCACGAAGACGAAGATCATGATCGCCGCGTGGGCCGAGAACAGGCTGTTGAACATCCCAGGCTCGACGATCTGGGTCCCCGGCTGGGCGAGCTCGGCGCGCATCACCATCGCCATCGCCCCGCCGATGAAGAAGAAGATGAACGAGTTGCATATGTACTGGACCCCGATCACCTTGTGATCGGTGTTGAACTTGAAGTAGTCCCGCCACGAGGTGGCCCCGTGATCCTTGTGCTCGAGCTCGGCCGGGTAGTCGGGACCGCCAACAGCCCACCGGAACCAGTAGTCGAAGGCGCCGAGCCCGATCAGGAAGCCGAACGGCCCGGTGATCATCGCGACGATCAGCTGCGGGTAGCCGGTCTGCGCGGTCTGGGTCGCGGGCAGGCCGGAGATCAGGCGAAGCACGACCACGAGCCCGTAGCCGAACCCGAACCCGATCACCCCGCCCAGCGCGGCGCGCCCCAGCCCCGGTTTCCTCAATGCGGCTACCAAGTCCTACCTCCGGTCGGAAGGCTATCCATCACTACGGCCCCCCGGTCGGCGAGCCGTTGCTGTACTCGCTCGGTGACCCGGTCGCAGAGCCGGTCGGGGTGCCCGCCTGCGGCTTCACCCGGGGCTGCTTGGCGAGCCAGCTCGCGAACTGATTGGGGGGAACCACCTGGACCAGGGCGCGCATAGTGGCGTGGCCGAACCCGCAGAGCTCCGTGCAGACCACGTTGTAGGTCCCGAGCCGATCGGGAGTCACCTCGACGCTGTTGTCGATGTCGTTACCCCCCTCTCCGGCCGGGACCAGGTCGCGCTTGATCCGCCACTCCGGGACCCAGAAAGAGTGGATCACGTCGAGGGCGGTCAGGTGGATCTGAAGCTGGCGCCCGTCGGGAACGATCAGCTTGTTCGAGCTGACGACCTTGCCGTTGCCGAGCGGGTAGTTGAAGGTCCACTTGTACTGCTGGGCGGTGACGTTGATCGGAAGGGCGTCGGCGGCCTTCGTCTCGATGTCGCTGAGCACGATCCAGCTGTAGATCGCGCCGAACAGGACGATCACCGTGGGGATTACGGTCCAGGCGATCTCGAGCTTCGTGTTGCCGTGAATCGGCTCGCCATCTGACTCGTCGCCCGGCTTGGCCCGGTATTTCAGGATGCAATAGCCGAGCATCACGAGGACGATCGCGAACACGAACGACGACAGGATGATCATCACGTTCAGCAGCGTGTCGATCTTGTTCGCTTGCGTCGACGCCTGCGTGCCGTCCCAGTGGATCTGGGTCATCGGGACGGCGATCACCGCGGTCAGGACGATGATGGCCGCGAACAGCCTGGCAAGCGTGGCGCGGGTCAACGCGCGGCATTCTATTCCTTGCCCGGGCGCCGGTTCGGCCCCCGAACGCACCTAGTCGCAAGCGGTACTAAGGCCCGATTCTCAGCCCTCCGGAAGGCGCGGAAGGCCGTCGAGCTCGCCGGCCGATGCGGCGAGCACCCCCCGCGCCACGCCCTCCCAGCTCCATAGCCGACCCGACGTCTCCGCCAGGATCGAACGCGCGCTCTCACGCGCCGCCTCGTTCATCGCCAACCAGGCGTTGAGGCGCTCGGCGATCCCCAGCACCGCCCGCTCGTCGATCGGGAAGGAGACCAGCTCGGCCACTTCGGGCGGCAGCGAGGCGGCGAGCGCCCGGCTCACCTCGGCGGCGCCGGAGTGCCCCGCCGACACCGGCAGCACCCCCGCCGCCGCGGCCTCCGCGGCGACCATCCCGAACGCCTCGGGGAAGGTGCTGGGAAAAACGAGCGCATCGGTGGCCGACACGAGGCGAGCGACCTCCTCGTGCTCGAGGCGGCCGGCGAAGTCGACGGTGTCCACAGCCTCGGCGCCCGCCGTCTCGTACTCGGGCGGCGGCGCGCTCAGGAAGCCGCCCAGGATCCGCAGCGGCCGCTCCTCTCCGCCCTCCAGCCCCCGCCCGCGTGAGGCGATCTCGCGGGCGTCCGCCAGGTCGCAACGCGCCAACGACGCCCACAGGCGCCGGAGCGCAGCCTCGTACTCGCCGAACCCGACGATCAGCAGCCGGGCGCCGGGGTTGGCCGCGCGCACAAGCGGCCACGCGGCCAGCAGCAGATCGACGCCCTTGGAGACGATCATCTTGCCCACCAGCACGACGCGCGGGCCCGCCGCGGCGGCGAAGCGCTCGATCGCCGCCGCCGCCTGCTGCGGATCGCGATCCCACTGGGTGTCGGCGCCAGGCGCGCCCGCTCTCAAAGCGGCAGCGAGCTCCCGTAGCCTGTCCGCGGCCGCGTCCCGCGGGATCGGAGCGAAGAGGTGGGTGTCGACGCCCGGAGGGCCAAGACGGGTCTTGCGATCGACGGTCGGATCCCCGATCGCCTCCCAGAGGCTCTCGGCCGTGTGGCGAGACCCGACCAACACCCCCCTTGCGGCCTCCACGCCCTCGCGGGCATACGGCAGGAAGCGGTCGAGGTCGGGCTTCACGGTGTACTCGAGCGCCGACCCGTGGATCTTCGCCGCGAAGGCGAGGTCCGCTCTCGCGAGGATCGCCGGGCCCATCACGAGATGGTTGGCGAGCGCGGCGTCGACTCCACCGAGGGACTCGACGACGTCGCGGACGGCGCCCACGTTGGCGTCGAGGTAGGCGTCGAGCTCCTGATCGGTGAGCTGCGCGAAGGTCTTGACTCGAAAGCCCTCGTAGGGGTCGTCGACGTAGACGGGCAGGAGGCCCCCGATGTCGGGCGCGTATGCCGTGACCGTTCCGGACCCCGAGCCTCCGACGGGCGGCTCGAACTCAAGCCGCCCGTTCGACCAATGGCCGAGCCGGTCCACCCAGTCGAGGCTCGCGGCCTCGCGGTCCTGACACAGCAGATGGACCTCGTGTCCGACTCGGGCCAGGGCCTGGGCGAGGCTCGCGTTGTAGACGTTGGAGCCGGTGCCCCGCAGCAGATAGCCATGGAAGATGAGGACTCTCACCGGCGACATCCTCCGCTATCGCGTCCGCATCCGGCGTGCCGCCGGATGACCGGTCGCCGTTCGGCTCCCTGACCGGCTGAGGCACCAGCCTGACCCGGCAGGCACCTCCGCATCTACCGCGACTTCGTCGCTAGCCCGCATGCTCAACCTTTATCGTGTCGGCGCCCATGAACGTCCGACAGGTCTACAGGCTGCGCGCGCCCGCATCGGGGCGAGAGGCGCTCGCCCCGATCGAGCAGGGAACCGCCTACGTGGACCGGGAGACCGGCGAGGAGCTGCTGCCCGTCACCCGGACGCTGCCGCTCGCCCCCTCTGAGTCTGCCCTCCTGCGCGTGCCTGAGAACCTTCGAATCTGCCGGCGGTGCGATCAGCTGATCGGGCTCGACGTCAGCGACTGCCCCTACTGTGGGCTGCGCCAGCCGGCACTCGACGGCTCGTCGTGATCCGCGCGACGGCAGCCGTCACCGCCCTGGCGCTGGCGGTGGGCCTTCCGCTGGCGGGGTGCGGCGGAGGCGACACGACGCAGACCGTCACCGTCCCGCCGACGACGACCAGCTCGACGACCAGCAGCAGCACCACAACTCGTTCGACGACGCCGACGACGACCACCACCTCGTCGTCGACCACGACCACCACCCCCACGACCACCACCCCCACGACCGGCGGCGGTGGCGGAGGGAACGGCACCGGCGGAACCGGGGTCGGCGGGTCGGGCGGCGATCATCACGGAGGAAGCCATCAAGGCGGCGGCGGTGGCGGCTCGGGCCATCCGGGCCCCGGAGAGGACCTCTGCCCGGGCAATTCCTGCGACTAGTTGAGGCGCCCGCGGGGGGCTCCGCGGAACCGCGTTCCGCTAGTCGGGAACGTAATAGGCCCAGTAGAGGAGGCGCGCTGCCGTGTAGTCGCAGTCGTAGCGCCTGAGCGAGCCCACCTTCTGCTGGGGCTTGCTCCTCTTGGCCACCGGGATCTTGCTCGTGTTGCACTCGCCCTTCTTGCGGCTCGCCCGCCACTGGTTGCCCGCGGTCGAGACGTTCTTCAGGCCGAAGTTGGAGACCCAGGTGGGGACGGTCAGCGCAACCGTTTGTCCCTTTCTGACCCGAAGCGGCTTGTCGAGGGTGAAGAGCTCCTTGCGGCCCAGCGCCCCGGACAGGTTCACGGTCGGGCTCTGGCGCACAAGCTTGTACTTCTTGCGCTTCTGGGCGTTCTGCTTGATTACGGCGAGCCTGGCGGTCGGCGCCGTGCCGAACCGGTGGTTCTTGAAGACCTTGCCGAAGAAATTCTGCTGCTTCTTGTTGGGCCTCGACAGGTCGAGCGCGTAGGCCACGATCTTGCCGTTCTTGCGGACCTGGAAGGGGAATCTCTGCCCGTCAGCGATCCGCATGAAGGCAGTCACTCGCCCAACCGCCGAGCACGGGTCGGTCGCGGTGTCCTTGGGACACGCGGGTGGCGGTGTGTGCTTCGTCTTCCCCAGCACCTTGGCGCTCGCGGCCCCCGCTGACGAGACGACCCCGGTGGCGATCAGCGCCGCGCAGAGGGACGCGAACACCACGAGGGAGAGCGCGCGCCTGCGCGGGCCGGTTGTCGAGTGGCTCGTTCCGGTCATCGGGTGTCCAACACCGCGCGCCCGCCCCGGTTGCGGCTCTGAACCGCCTGTCCTCGGGGCGCGCGCCCGCGATGCGACCGCATAGGACCGCATAGGTTAGGGAGCCGAGGCGACGGCCGCGTATAGGGTCCGGGGCCATGAGCCCGGAGGGGATCAGCGGCGTTGATGCCTGAGGAGGTCGATGCGAACGGACGGCGGCAGTTCGTAACCGCAGGCTTGGAGCTGTTCGATCTGGAGACCGGCGAGGCCGAGCTGGCGGTGATCGAGGCCGTGGACGCCCTCTACGGCGGGCTGCTTCAGCGCCTGCTGGAGACGGAGCTCGACGGCGTGGAGCCCGAGCCGGGGCGCGACCTGTCACGCGCCCCGCGGGCGCTGGAGCTCAGATGAGCCTGCTCGACAGGCCGCTGCGCGAGCAGGCGGACGCGATCTCCTCCGGCGACGCCGATCCGGGCGAGCTCCTCGACGCCGCCCTGGCGCGAATCGAGGAGCGCAATCCGGCGGTGAACGCAATCGTCGACACCTTTCCGGACGAGTCGCGCCGGATGCTCGCCGAGGCCCCGCGCGGTCCCCTCTTCGGCGTGCCCGTCGCGATCAAGGACGAGTGGCCCCTGCCCTGGCGGGCGGAGCGCCTCGCGGCGGCGCAGCACATCGGCCCGCCGCCTTCGGCGGGGGAGTCCGGCCCCTACATGGCGCTTCGCGACGCCGGCGCGGTGATCGTCGGGATCGCGAACATGCACGAGTACGGCGCCGGCAGCACGGGCCATGTCTCCGCCTACGGACCGGCCCGAAACCCCTGGGACACCGAGCGCTGCCCTGGCGGCTCGTCGAGCGGGCCCGGCGCGGCGGTCGCGGCGCGGCTCGTCAGCGGTGCCATCGGGGCCGACGGCGTCGGCTCGATCCGGTATCCGGCGGCGTATTGCGGGCTCACGGGGCTGAAGCCGACGTTTGGGCGCTCGACGATGCTCGGCCACCACGTCCCGCAGACGACGACGATCGTGTCCGGCCCGCTCTGTCGCGACGCGGCGGACTGCCGCCTGCTCGGCGGCGTCCTGTGCGGCGAGGTGCTGGCCGGCCGCGAGCCGTCCGGGCTGCGGATCGGGGTCGTCCCCGGGGAGCTGTGGGACGACTGCGACCCGCAGATCACGACCGCCTGCCGGGCGGCGGTGGAGGCGCTGCGCCAGGCCACCGGCGGCACGATCTCGGAGGTCGAATTCGAGGGCCGCGAGCACGTTCTCATCGCCTCCATCCTGGTCGGCCAGACCGAGGAGCTCGCCGACGTGACGCCCGAGCGCATCGTCGGCCTGAGCGAGGAGGTCAGCCTGGTGGCTCGGGCTCTTCTGCGCTACCGGATGCTGATTCCCGCGGTGGCGATGTCCAAGGCGAGTCGAGTGCGCACCGTGGTGCGACGCTCGCTCGCCGAGCTGTTCGAGCACGTCGATTTGCTCGCCTGGCCCACGGTCGCCGCTCCGGCGCCGCCGCTCGACAATCCGACCGTCGAGATCCCCTCGGGCGCCTATCCAGCCGACTACGTCAACCCCCGCCAGGGAGGCCTCGCGAACCTCGCGGGCGTACCGGCGATCAGCGTCCCGGTGGGGCAAAGCTCGGAGGGGCTGCCGATCGCGCTCCAGCTGACCGCCTCGTGGGGGCGCGACGAGCTCCTCCTCGACGCCGCGGAGGCGCTAGAGCGCACCAACGACCGCGCGTGGGTGGACGCGGCGCCCCCGCTCGCGAGCTAGGCGACGGAGCGGCCGCTTTATCCTCCGCCGGTGTCGGCGATCGAGGCCAGCGGGCTCGCGCGAACGTTCTCGGGAGACGTGCGCGCCGTCGCGGGCGTCGACCTCGACGTCGCCGAGGGCGAGATCTACGCCTTCCTCGGGCCAAACGGCGCCGGCAAGACGACCACGGTCCGAATCCTCACCACGCTCCTGCGGCCCACCGCCGGGAGTGCCCGCGTGGCGGGGTTCGACGTGGTCACCGAGGCCAGCCAGGTGCGCCGAACTATCGGTGTCGCCCTTCAGGAGGCCGCGCTCGATCCCCTGATGACGGGGCGGGAGCTGATCCGGCTCCAGGCAACGCTCCACGGGCTGCCGCGCGACGAGGGACGTCGCAGAGCGGACTCGCTGCTCGAGCGGGTGGACCTGGTCGAGGCCGCCGACCGCCAGGTCGGCACCTACTCCGGCGGCATGCGCCGCCGCCTCGACCTCGCCTCGGCGCTCGTCCACGAGCCTCCCGTGCTCTTCCTCGACGAGCCCACCACGGGGCTCGACCCAGTGAGCCGCAAGACGATCTGGACGGAGGTCGAGCAGCTGAACGACGACGGCACGACGGTCTTCCTCACGACGCAGTACCTGGAGGAGGCCGACCAGCTCGCGGACCGGGTCGGGATCATCGACTTCGGCAAGCTCGTCGCCGAGGACACGCCGAAGGTGCTGAAGGCCCAGCTCGGCCATCCTCACCTGGAGATCAAGCTCAGCGACGACGGGACCGACCGGGCGGAGGAGGTCGTCGCGCGATTCGGCAAGCCGCTGCCGATGCGCGACGGGGCGGTGCTGGTCGAGCTCGAGCGCGGCGCCGGCGGGGTGGCGCCGGTGGTTCGGGCGCTCGACGAGGCGGGGCTGAATGTCGAGGCGCTCGACCTGGTGGAGCCTTCCCTCGACGACGTCTTCCTCGCAAGGACAGGCCACCACCTAGAGCCGGAGGAAGAGGAAGAGGAAGCGCAGACGCAGTCGGCCGAGGACGGCGAGTCAGAGTGAGTCTGGCGGCGAATCTCAGGGTGATCTGGGCGCTGGGTGCGCGCTCAGTGAAGCAGACCATGCGCCGGCCTCAGCTCTTCGCCCCGATCATCGTCTTTCCGTCGCTCCTCCTCGCGGTCCAGACCGGCGGCGCGGGGCGCGGCGTAGACCTTCCCGGCTTTCCGCACGTCAACGGGTTCCTCGACTTCATCCTGGCCGGGGCGATGATCCAGTCGACGCTGCTCGCCGCCAACAGCGGGGGGATCGCGCTCGCGGTCGACATCGAGATGGGCTTCACGGACCGACTGCTGGCGGCGCCGATCTCCCGGTATGCGATGGTCCTGGGACGCCTCGCCGGCACGGCTGCCCTCGGCGCCTTCTCGGCGATCTGGTTCATCGCTGTGGGCCTCATCTTCGGCGCGCAGATCGACGAGGGGGTGCCCGGCGCGCTGCTGATGATCCTCTTCGTGACCCTCTCGGCGGTCGCCTTCGGCGGGATCGGCGCGGCGGTGGCGTTGCGAACCGGCAAGGCCTCCGTCGTCCAGGGGCTGTTTCCGCTCGTGTTCGTGATCCTGTTCCTCTCCTCGGCCTTCTTCCCGGCCAACCTGATGCTGGAGCCGGCGGCGTCGATCGCCAAGTACAACCCGATCAGCTTCATCGTCGACGGGGTGCGCGACCCGGTCATCTCCTCCCTGTCACTCGACGCGTTCGCCAAGGCGGTCGGATCGATCACGCTTGTGGCGGCGATCAGCGTGGCGCTGAGCGCCTTCGCGCTCAGGAAACGCCTTCGGATGGGGGGTTGAGCGTGGGCTGGCGCGCGGACCTCGAGATGATCACCGCCCTGGTGCGGCGCGCCGCGAACGAGCTCTTGCGGGTGCCGGGAGCCGCCATCCCCGGCGTCCTCGCGCCGACCATCTTCTTTCTCGGCCTGACCTCGGTGTTCGGGCACCTCACCCTGCTCCCAGGCTTCGACACGTCGAGCTACCAGAGCTTCCTGATCCCGATCAGCCTCATGCAGGGTGCGGGGTTCACGGGCGCAGCCACCGGGGTGAACCTGGCCCGCGACATCGAGCTGGGCTGGTTCGACCGGCTGCTCGTCTCCCCCGCCCCGCGTCCGGTCCTGCTCGCCGGGCTCGTGATCTCGGCGAGCCTTCGGTCGCTGATCCCCGCCGCGGTCCTGCTGGCGGTCGGTTTCGCGCTGGGGGTCAGCTGGCCGGGGGTCGGAGGGCTCGTGATGGCCGTCGTGATCGTCATGGGGATGGGCACCATCGCCGCGCTCTGGGGATGCGCCCTGGCGCTCAAGTTCCGGTCTCAGTCGGCCGCCCCGCTCATGCAGGCGGGCATGTTCGTCCTCATCCTCACGACGACGGCCTACGCGCCGCTCGCCCTGCTCACTGGCTGGCTCCACACGGTCGCCAAGTACAACCCCGCGACCCAGATTGTCGAGACCGCCCGCCAGGGATTCGTAGGCGGGGTGAACTGGGGTGACACCTGGCCCGGACTGGTGGCGCTGGTCGCCCTGACGGCGGTCCTGGCCGCGTTCGCGCTGCGGGGGATGCGCAGAACCGCTTTTTGAGCGCCGGCGACCTCGCCACCGACGCCCACCGGGTTCTGGCGGCGAACTGGACCGAGGGAGAGCGCGGGGGCATCCGGTACGCGTACACCCGCCCGAGTCCGAGCCGGTATCCGTGGCAGTGGTACTGGGACTCCTGCTTCGCGGCGCTCGTGTGGCGCCGCTTCGACCCCGATCGCGCGCGGGCCGAGCTCGAGACCCTGCTCGGCGCCAGCCGACCCGACGGCTTCGTGGGCCACACCGTCTTCTGGGGGCACCCGGTCTCGTTCCCCCGCAGCGTGTACTACAACGTCCCCTCGCGCGCGTCGCCGATGACGGCCACGATCCAGCCGCCGCTCCTCGCGTGGGCGTGGAGGGTCGCGGTCGGCGACCCGGCCGCGGAGCCGCGCATCGCTCGCCACCACGGCTGGCTCGTGGAGAACCGGGACCTCGAGGGCGATGGCCTCCTGTGGCTCGTCCAGCCCGATGAGTCCGGCCTCGACTCCTCGCCCAAGTTCGACCCCGTCTGGGGCCGGCGGGCCCATGCGACCCTCGGGTTCCCCTTCCTCGTCTCCCGCAACCGGCGGCTTGGGTGGGATGCCCGCCGGGTCCGCGAGGCCGGCGGACCGGTCCTGTGCGAGGTCGTGACCAACGTGCTCTGGGGGCTGGCCCGGCTGGCGAGCGGTGAGCCCTCGATCACGCCGGCCCTGATCGACCGCCTCTGGGACGCGGAGCTCGGGCTGTTCCTCGACGAGGCGCAACCCGGCGGCGCCCGTCCAGCCGTGCAGACGTGGGCGGCGCTGGCGCCGCTCGCCCTGCCGGACCTCCCCGAGGGGATCGGGCGGCGCCTGGTCGAAGAGCACCTGCTGGACCCGAAGCGCTTCTGGCTGCCCGTCGCTCCCCCGTCGGTCTCCGCCGCCGAGCCGAGCTTTGAGCCCGGCCGCGCGCGCGGGCTGTTGCGCCGCTACTGGCGCGGGCCGACGTGGGTCAACGCGGCCTGGCTCCTCTGGCTGGGGATGATGCGGCTGGGATACGTGCAGGAGGCCGAACGGATGGCCGCACCGCTCGGGGAGGTCGTGCAACGCGAGGGGCTGCGCGAGTACTACCACCCCCGCACCGGCGAAGGGCTGGGAGCCCGGGACTTCGCGTGGACGAGCCTCGCGGTCGAGCTGGCCGACCCGAACCCCGCCGCCGCCTCGAGCTACCTGTAGCGGCTGAGCTTGTTCTCACGCCGGCGCCCCCGACGTGTGCCGAGTCCGGCGCTACTTGTAGCGGTAGGTGATGCGGCCGCGGTCGAGGTCGTACGGCGAGAGCTCGATCTTGACGCGGTCGCCGGGGAGAATGCGGATGTAGTGGCGGCGCATCTTCCCCGAGATGTGACCCAGGACCTCGTGGTCGTTGTCGAGCTTGACCTTGAACATCGTGTTGGGCAGGGCCTCCGTGACCTCGCCCTCCATCTCGATCTTCTCTTCCTTAGGCATCGACGCCGGTGAGGGTAGCGGATGGCCTTAACGGCTCACGCACGGTTCGCGCCAAGGGCCCAGGCACGGGTGCATGCCTGAGGTGGAGGCAGAGCGCCGGCAAACGCCGCTCGCACACAGCCCTACCCGGCCTCTTTCGCAGGGCGCTAACGCCCCTCGAACGTAGCCTTGCCTGGGCCTTCGGAGAGGAACGACTTCACGGCGCGCTTCAGGTCTTCGGTCTCGAACAGCGAGCCGACCAGCCCGGGTACGACCTCGTCGGCCCGATCGACCCCGCCCTCGAGATAGGCCCGCACCACCTGCTTGGTCACGCCATGCGCCTTCGTCGGGCCGGATGCGAGCCGTTGCGCAAAGCGCATCCCCTTGTCCATCAGCTCGTCGTCCGCCACCACCCGGTTGACGACGTTCCAGCGCTCCAGCGTCGCCGCGTCGTAGATCCCCTGGGACATCACGAACTCCCGGGCGCGCCCGGGCCCGGCCCGCTCGGCCATTCGCTGCGTGCCGCCGGCGCCGGGGCTCAGCCCGACCACCGCCTCCACGAGCCCGAAGCGAGCCGACTCCGTGGCCCAGATCATGTCGCAGCCGAGCGAGACCTCCAGCCCCGCGGTCAAGCACAGGCCGTGAACGAGCGCCAGGGTCGGAATCGGCAGGGACTCCAGGCGGCGCACGACGTCGAGCAGGGGCGTGAACGCCCCGGAGCGGTCGCCCCCCGCCTCGACCGCCTGCTGGAAGCCGTTCACGTCGGCACCTCCGGTGAACACCTCGCCCTCCGCCCGCCAGACGAGCGCCCGGGCATCGCTGCCCTCGACCTCGTTGAGACAGGCATCCAGCGCCTCGGTGGTTGAGTTCCCGAACAGGTTGAGAGGCGGGTCGTGCAAGACCAGCGACGCGAGCGCGCCGTCCCGTTCGACGCGAACCGGCTGCGCGCTCACGGGCCGGCCTTCCTGATGCGACCTGCGAGCGCTTCGATCTCGTCGGGCTCACCGGGCCCCGGGACCCACGGCAGCTTGAGGGGATCGTCCTCGTAGCGCGGGATCACGTGCAGGTGGAAGTGGTAGATCGTCTGCCAGGCGGCCCGCCCGCACGAGTTGAGGACGTTGAAGCCCGCGGGCTCGAGCGCCCTGCGCATCCGTTTGGCGAGACGACGAGCGGCGACTGTCGTTCGCTCGAGATCCTCGTCCGAGACCTCCATCAGGTCGCGGCTATGGGCCCGCGGCACGACCAATGCGTGCCCGGGCGTCGCCGGGTTGATGTCCATGAAGGCGACCGTGTGATCGTCGGAATCGACGATCTGCGCCGGCACGTCGCCGGCGACGATCCCGCAGAAGAGGCAGTCGCTCTCCATCCGCGCGGCAGACTAGATGAGTTTCCGGGCGAGCGCGATCGCGTCGTCCCTTCCGGAAACCTCGCCCGCGAAGACCGCGGCCTCGATCTCCCCCAGCAGTCGACCGAGCTCGGGGCCCGGATCGATGTCCAGCACGGACGCGAGGTCGTCGCCCCGGATCGGCGAGCGTGGCGGGCCGTCGCGTCGCCAGACGATCGCCTCGCCGATCATCTCCCGGGCCAGGTCGAGATGGGCGTCGATCGCCTCCTGCCGGGTGCGCTCCCCCTGGGTGGCGAGGCGGTCGGCGACCGTCAGCAGTGTCACGTCAACCGAGTCCGGATCGGTGGCACGAAGGTACTCGTATACGTGGCGCCTCGACAGCGGCCGCTCGTGGACGAGGAAGCCGAGCCGCAGGTGGTTGAGCGTCAGGTTGGCGAGGTAGTCGGCGAGCCGCCGGCTCGCGCGCAGCCGCCGACAGAGCTCGCGGACGATCCGCGCACCGGCGCGGTCGTGCCCGATGAACAGCACCCGCCCGCCCTCCCCCTTGCTCCGGGTCTCCGGCTTCCCAAGGTCATGGAACAGCGCGGCGAAGCGGAGCGCGCCACCGCGCGAGAGCTGGTCGGCGAGCGGCTCGGCCAGGAGCCGGCGGACCTCCTCCGCGTCGTCGGCCACGAGCCCCTCGAGATCGGCCTCCAACGCGATGAGCCTGGAGAGGACCTCGATCGTATGGTCGCGGACATCGAGGTGGTGATAGGGGTTCTGCTCGACTCCGCGTAGTGCATCGAGCTCGGGCAGGACGGACTCCGTCGCTCCGAGCGCGTCGAGGAGACGGAGCCCCCTCACCGGATCGTCGCCGGTGAGCAGCAGGCGAAGCTCGGTGAATTGCCGCTCGCCGGCCTGCCCCCCCGCTCTCGGCGCCTCCGAACGGGCCAACTCCATGGTCCGCGGATCGATCTCGAGCTCAAGGGCCGCGGCGATCCGCGCCGCGCGAAGAACCCGGAGGGGATCGTCCGCAAAGCTTCGCTCTCCCACCGCCCGAAGCACGCGAGCGTCGAGGTCGGCCCGCCCCGAGTGGGGATCCACCAGGGGTGCCTCGAGCGGCATGAGGGGGACCGCGATCGCGTTGACCGTGAAGTCCCGAAGCGCCAGGTCGCCCTCGATTCCCTCGCCTCGAAGCCTCGCGACGTCGACGTTCCAGGCGTCCCCGGGAGCCAGGACGCGCCAAGTGGCGAACTCCTCGGAAAGCTGGAACACGGCCCCCTGGGCGACCCCGGCGATCGCCTTTGCCGCCTCCCGCTCATCCCGCCCAATCGCGAGATCCAGGTCCGTGACCTCCCGCCCAAGCGCCGCGTCGCGAATCGCGCCGCCCACGATCCACGTATCGCTCGCCTCCCCAATGGCCTCGCGGCACGCGCGGACCGCCGGAGACTCCGCGAGCCGATCGGCGATGGCGCTCAAGGGCCCGGCGAGCGGACGTGTGCCCGGGGCACCCGCGCCGAGATCCCGCAGGCGATCTCGTAGTTGATGGTCTCGAGCCTCTGCGCCACCTCCTCGCAGAGGATCCGTTCATCGCCCTGGGCGCCGATCAGCACGGCCGGCGACCCGGCCCGAACGGCCGTTTCAGGGCCCACGTCGATCGTCACATTGTCCATTGACACGGTCCCCACGAACGGGTAGCGAGCGCCCCCGACCAGCGCCTCGGCGTTGTTGGTCAGCCCCCGTCGCACTCCGTCGCCGTAGCCAATCGGCAGCACCCCGACCCAGGTGTCGACGGGGGCGCGCCAGCGCTGGCCATAGCCCGCGCTCGCCCCCGCTGGGAACCGCTTGACCTCGGCCACGTAGGACCGCAGCTCCAGCGCAGGCTCGAGCCCTCGGGCGGCGGGATCGGCCTGGAAGGGGTCCAGGCCATAGATCGCGACCCCGCAGCGAACCATGTCGAAGTGAGCGTGGGGGTCCCGCAACGTCGCGGCGCTGTTGGCGGCGTGGAGGAGGACGGCGGGGTGCTGGGCGCGAACGCGCTCCGCCAGACCCGCGAAGAGCTCGAGCTGCTCGCCGAAGAACGCCGAGTCCGGCTCGTCGGCGGTGGCGAAGTGGGTCCAGAGCCCGACGAGCTCGAGCCGCTCGTCGACCGCCACGCGATCGACCAGCGACAGGACCACGTCGGGATCGCGATGGCCGAGCCGGCCCATGCCCGTGTCGTACTTGACGTGGAGGCGCGGCCGGATCCCGAGCGCGTGCCCTCGCTCCGCGATCAGCTCGGCGAACGCCGGCTGCCACACGGCCACATCCGACGCGGCGCTGAGCGCGACGTCGAGCTCGGCCTCCGTGAGCGCGCCCATGGTCAGGATGCGGGCATCCGGCAGATGACGCCGAAGCTCCGCGGCCTCGTGCGCGGCCGCGACGGCAAGCCAGCTCGCGCCTCCGGCAAGCGCCGCCCGTGCGCAGTCCACGGCGCCGTGCCCGTAGCCGTTCGCCTTGACCACGGCGCAGAGCCGGGCGCCTCCGGCAAGCTCGCCGGCCAACCGCCGGCAGTTGCGCTCGACGGCCGCGTCGTCGACCACCGCGACGGCGCGATGGAGGGGGATCTCGCTCATGCCCGAAGCGCAGCCGGTAGAGCGCCGATCACGTCCGTGGCGATCACGGACTCGACCGAACCAACCCGCTCCGCAGAGATTCGCCCGGCACGCTGGTGCGCGTGAACGCCCGCGCATGCCGCCGCGAAGGGGTCCATCCCGCGGGCGAGCAGGGCGCCGATCGTGCCCGAGAGCACGTCCCCGGTCCCGGCGGTGGCGAGCGCGGTGCTTCCGCCCCGGCTGATCGCCAGCCGCTCCCCCCCGACGACGATGGTGTCGTCGCCCTTGAGGATGACGATCGCGCCGCTGCGCTCGGCCGCCTCGCGGGTGCTGGCGAGCCGATGTTCGCTCACCTCACGGGAGTCACGGCCCAGCAGCCGCCCCAGCTCCCCCGCATGTGGCGTCAGCACCGTCGGCGCCGCCCGCTCGGCGATCAGCTCGAGCCGCTCGGCGTGGGCGTTGAGCCCGTCGGCGTCCACCAGGAGCGGCCCGGCGACGCGCCGGGCCACCGCTCTCGCCAGCTCGAGCGAGTCCTCGTCGCGGCCCAGCCCCGGGCCCAGGACGACGGCCGCGGCGCGGTGAGCCGCCGCGAGGATCGCGTCACCGGAGGCGCTGGAGAGCCGGCCCTCCGCGCCCTCGAACCCGCGTGACATCACCTCGGTCAGCTTGAGCTCGAAGATCGGCTCGAGATCCGCCGGGACGGCAACCGTCGCGTACCCGGCTCCCACCCGGATCGCCGCTTCGGCGGCCATGCATACCGCGCCGGTAAGGCCGCGCGATCCCCCCACCACCACGACCTCGCCCGAGTCGAACTTGGTCGAGTTCCACTGGCGCCGCGGGGTCAGGGCGAGGACCTCGTCGCCGATCACGCCGCCGGCCGGCTCGGCGGGGGCCTCGCTCGGGATGCCGATCCCGGCCACGCGAAGCTCGCCGGCATGGGCCTTGCCCGGTGCGATCCAGTGGCCGAGCTTGGCGGCGTGAAAGCTGACCGTGGTCGCGGCCCTGACCGCAACGCCCGCGACTTCACCGGTGGACGCGTCCACGCCGGACGGGACGTCCGCCGCCACGACAGGGGCCGCGCAGCCGTTGATCGCCTCGATCGCCGCGTCGGCGGGAGTCCGCGGAGCACCCGAGAAGCCGGTCCCGAAGATAGCGTCGACGACCACACCCGAGCCCTCGAGCGCGCCGGGCACCCCACCCGCGCCGACCTGACGGACCGGACCTCCGAATCGCTCCAGGTTCGCGCTCGAGTCGGCGGAGAGCTCCTCGGGAGGCCAGAGGAGCACCGCCTCGACCTCGTATCCGGTTTCGGCCAGATGGCGCGCCGCCACCAGCCCGTCACCCCCGTTATTCCCCTTCCCGCAGACGACGCGGGCCGGGCCGGCAGCGCCGACCTCACGGGCGGCCTCCGCGACCGCCTGCCCGGCGGCCTCCATCAGATCGAGGGACGGGATCCCCTGCTCGTCGATCGCCCACGAGTCCGCGGCGCGCATCCCTGCGGCGTCGAAGATCGGCGTCAGCCAAGCCTCCATGCGGGGAGGGTGTCAGACGAGTCAGCTGCCCGTCAGCTACCTGGGGGCTGGGCGAGCACCACCGCCGCCGCCATCTCCTGCGAGTGCGTGAGCGACACCTGGAGCTCCAGCCCGCAGTCGGCGGCCAGCGCGGCGGCCCGCCCGTGCAGGCGAAGCGTGGGGACGTCGCCCGCCCCACCCTCGACCTCGATCTCCCGGGCGGGCACCGCGACGCCGAGCGCCTTGATCGCCGCCTCCTTGGCGGCGAACCGGACGGCCAGGTGTCGGCCGGGACGCAGCCGCGGACGCGCGTTCGCAAGCTCCGCCTCCGTGAACAGCCGCTGCGCGAGACTCGGGCGGCGCTCGAGCGCCCGCTCGAGGCGGTCGATCTCGATCAGGTCTATGCCGACCCCCATTACGGAACGAGGACCGCAGGGGAGTTCGCTCCCTGGCTCGTGTCGGTGGTGGAGGGAGCGTCTCGGAGCCCGAGGACGATCCGAACGAACGCGCGGCTCCCTTCGGAGCGGCCGCCGACAGCCAGGGACGCGAGGTGATCGAGGTAGGGCTTGGCTTGCTGGTAGCCGGGGTCCTGGGCGACCTGCTGGAAGCCCTCGATGAGCTGCAGCAGCGGAACGAAATCGAGGAATGCGACCGGTGGGAAATCGTCGCCGAGCGAGCTCTCGGCGGCCTTGAAGGCGTCCGAGTCTCCGAGGGTCGAGCTCGGCGAGAACACCTGATCGACCGACTCCGAGCCAAGGCCGACGACGACCTTGCCGTCGCGCTGCACGAACTGGACCTGGATCGGGACCCCGGCCGGGGACAGGGAGAAGCCCTG
This sequence comes from Solirubrobacterales bacterium, assembly GCA_050697075.1. Classification (GTDB taxonomy): domain Bacteria; phylum Actinomycetota; class Thermoleophilia; order Solirubrobacterales; family 70-9; genus AC-56. The sequence goes on from JBOGZC010000005.1 coordinate 53,139, forward strand.
CTCGCCGGGAGTCGAAAGCGGCGAGATCTGCAATGAGCGGTCGGCGGACAGGGTCCGCTTGAGGTCATCGAGGGTCTGAGCGGACGCCTGCTCGTCGCTGGTCTCGAGCACCAGCGCCCCGCCGAGCCCGAACAAGGAGGTTCCCCGGGCGAAACCGCCGATGTCCCCGGCCCAGTGGCTGAGCTGGGCCCCGAGGTCGAAGCCGAGCGCCTGCTCGGCGGCCCCGAGGCCCTGGCCGAGCGCCGCGCCGGCGTCGCTGCTCGCGAACGCAAGCCAGGAGTCGCTCGGGAAGTCACTGAGGAGCGGCGACTCATGTGGCGCCGACGTGTTCGGCCCCTGCGCCGCCGAGAGCTCGAGCGAGACGTTGTCGGCCGTGGCCGACACGGACGCCGTCGCCGGCTGCGAGAGCAGGCTCTGCACCTGCGGGCCGGCAGCCCGCAGCTCGTCGGCCGTCAGCTCCCCTGACTTCTCCAGCGCGTCGACGATCCCCTGCGGGCTCGCATATAGGAACGCGACCTGGTCGTCGGGGGCCGCGGCGAGCTGCGCGGCAAAATCGCTCGAATCGGCGAGCGAGGTGCCTTGCGATGCGTCCACTGCGTCCTTGAACGCCCCCTCGGACCCGGTGACCAGGAAGTCGCCCACGAGGCCGGTCGCGGTGGAGCCGGAGATGTCGTAGCCGACCCCGTGGTAGGTGGCGTGGCGCTGACGCTTGCCGCTGGCCGCCGATGCCTTGTCGATCGCGTCCCGCGCCGCGGCGGGGTTGGTGACGGCGAGGACCGCCGCGCCCTCGGCGTCGTTCGTGAACGTCTCGAAGAAGATCGCCGCCCTGGACCCGAGCCACGGCGCGACGTCGTGCTCGTAGGTGAACCCCTTAGCCTGCTCGCCCAGCACGCGGTCGAGACGCTCGACGATGAACCCGCCCGGATCGTCGGTCGCCAGCAGCTTGGACAGCGCCGAGTCGAGGGCGTCCTTCTGATCTCCCTCCGGGCGAACCACCGCCTCCGCGAAGAGCGGCGCGTCGGCGGGAGTCAGGCTCGCGGGGTCCGGCCCCGTGAACGAGGTCGTCGTTCCGCCGCCCCCGCCGCAGCCGGTGAGAAGCAGCGCCGCGCAGGCGGCGGTGGCGAGCGCCGCTCGCGGGATCACTCGACGGTTACCGTCTTCGCGAGGTTGCGCGGCTGGTCCACGTTCAAGCCCCTCAGGCGGGCGACGTGGTAGGCGAGAAGCTGGAGCGGGAGGATAGCCAGGATCGGCTGGAGGACCCAGTCGGTGATCGGCACGTAGACGACCTCGTCGGTGACCTCGGCGACGCGCTCGGCGCCCTCGGTCGCGATCGCGATCACGTCCGCGCCTCGGGCCCTTACCTCGGCGACGTTCGACAGCACCTTGTCGAGCACCGGGCTGTCGGTGGCCACGCAGACCACAGGGGTGGACTCGTCGAGCAGCGCGATCGGGCCGTGCTTCATCTCGCCGGCGGCGTAGGCGTCGCTCGGGATGTAGGAGATCTCCTTCATCTTCAGCGCCCCCTCCAAGCACACCGGCAGCCCGATATTCCGCCCCAGGTAGAGGAAGAAGCGGCCCTGGTGCTCGGCGACAGCGATCTCCTGAACGGCGTCCTCGACCATTTCGAGCGCGTGGTCGATCTTCGACGGGATCCCCTTGAGCTCGGCGATCAGGGTCTCCAGGCGCTCATCGGGCAGCGTCCCCCTGGACTGCGCAAGCCAGAGGCCGAGCAGGTACATCGCCGCCACCTGGGCGGTGAAAGTCTTGGTCGCCGCGACGCCGATCTCGAGCCCCGCTCGCGTGAACAGGATGGTGTGGGCGTCGCGCGTCGCCTGGCTGCCCATGATGTTGGTCACCGTCATCACCCTCGCCCCACGCTCCCTCGCGAGCCGCATCGCGGCGAGCGTGTCCGCGGTCTCGCCCGACTGGGTGATCCCGATGACGAGGTCGTCAGGACCGACGACGGGGTCCCGGTAGCGGTATTCGGACGCGATGTCCATCTCCACCGGCACGCGTGCCCACTGCTCGATCGCGTACCGACCCACGAGGCCGGCGTGATAGCTGGTGCCGCAGGCGACGATCACGATCCGCCGCATGCCGGCCACGAAGTCGTCCGGCAGGTCCACCTCGGAGAGATCCACTCGATCGGTCGACGGCAGCCGATCGGCGATCGTCTCCGCGACCGCGTCCGGTTGCTCGTGGATCTCCTTCAGCATGAACGACTCGTAACCGCCCTTCTCGGCGGCGTCCTCGTCCCACGTGATCTCCTCGGTTTCCCGAGGCATCGCGGTCCCGGCGGCATCGATGAGCGTCGCCCCGTCGCCGGTCACGGTGACGATCTCGCCGTTCTCGACCTGAAGCACGCGGCGCGTCTCGGCGAGGAAGGCCGGTATCGCGGAGGCGAGGAAGGCCTCACCCTCGCCCAGGCCGACCACCAGCGGGCACTCCTGACGGGCGGCCACCAGCGTGTCGGGGTGGTCGTGGTGCATCGCGGCGAACGCGTAGTGGCCCCGGAGCTCACCGAATGCTGTCCGGACTGCGTCGGTGAGGTCGCCTTCGTAGTGGCGCTCGATCAGATGGGCGATGATCTCGGCGTCGGTCTCGGAGCTGAACCGGTGTCCGTCGGCCTCGAGATCGCGCCGCAGCTCCGCGTGGTTCTCGACAATCCCGTTGGCGACGATCTGCACCTCGTCGTTGCAGTCGCCGTGCGGATGGGCGTTCTCCTCGGTAACCCGGCCGTGGGTGGCCCAGCGGGTGTGCGCCAGTCCGATCGTCGCCGGTGGGGCGGCCGCCGAGACCCGATCGCCGTTGGCCCCCGCCCCGTCGAGTCCCACGGCGGCGCGGAGGTTGGCGAGGTTGCCCACGGCCCGCACGGAGTCGATCCGCCCGTCCTCGAGCAGCGAGATACCGGCCGAGTCGTAACCGCGGTACTCGAGCTTCTCGAGCCCCGCGATCAACAGGTCCCGGCAGGGGCGCTTGCCCACGTATCCGACGATTCCGCACATATCGAGGCGACAAGAGTAGAGCCGGGGGCCGGCCCCGTGGCGGAGGCTCCGCTACGACAACTCCTGCTCGACCAAACGTGCGAGCCGGTCGCAGACTTCTCTGCACTCCTGCTCCGTTGGCGCCTCGACCATCACGCGGACGAGGGGCTCAGTGCCGGACGGGCGGACCAGGACGCGGCCGCGCCCCTCGAGCGCGGCGGTCTCTCGCTCGACGGCGTCCCACACCGCGCTGGCCTGCTCGAGGGCGTCGCGATCGCGGATCTCGATGTTCTCGAGGACCTGCGGAAGCTTTCGCATCGGGATCGCCGCCGCGAGCGGCCCGCTCCCCAGCGCGCGCATTGCCAGCAGCGAGGCGGCGACGCCGTCGCCGGTCGGCCCGAGCTCCTCCCAGATGATGTGGCCCGATTGCTCGCCCCCCAGCGTCCAGCCGCGCCGCTCGAGCTCGTCCGCCACGTGCTTGTCGCCGACCGGGGTCGTGGCGACCTCGATCCCGGCGTCCGCCATCGCCTGGTGAAATCCGTAGTTGCTCATCACGGTCACCGCCACCCCGCCGTCGAGGCGACCCTCCCGCGAGAGGTGGCGGGCGCAGAGGGCGATCAACTCGTCCCCGTCGCGGATCCTGCCTTCGCCGTCCACCGCGATCACACGGTCACCGTCCCCGTCGAAGGCGAACCCGATCTCGGCATCGCCGTCCGACACCCGTTCCGCCAGATGCTCCGGGTGCGTCGAGCCGCAACCCTCGTTGATGTTGCGGCCGTCGGGCTCGGCGCCGATTGCCTGCACGTCGGCCCCGAGGCGCTCGAATCCCGCGGGGGCGACGCGATAGGTCGCCCCATTGGCGCAATCGAGCAGAACCCGCCGCCCCCCGAGGTCGAGCCGGAACGCCGAGAGCAGGCCTCGGAGGTAGTCGTCGAACGCGCCGTTGAAGGTGCGGACGCGGCCGACTGCCGAGGTCTGGGAGCCACGATCCGAGACCAACGCCTCGATCCGCTCCTCGAACTCAGCGTCGAGCTTTCGCCCATCCCCGCCGAAGAACTTGATCCCGTTGTGCTGCCAGGGGTTGTGGGAGGCGGAGACGACCGCGGCGAGATCCAGGCCGTGACGCCTGACCAAGGCGGACGCGCCCGGGGTCGGGAGCACCCCGGCCAGCCAGGCGTCCCCCCCGCCCTCCGCCACGCCGGAGGCAAGCGCCGCCTCCAGCATCGGGCCCGACTCCCGCGTGTCGCGCACGATCAACACCTGGGGCCGCTTGGACGCGGCCTGGAGGGCCGCGGCCCGCCCCAGGGCGAGCGCCAGCTCGGCGGTCAACTCGGTTCCGGCGACCCCGCGGACGCCGTCCGTCCCGAAGAGCTTGCGGCTCACTATCGCTTCGAGAACTGCGGGCGCTTGCGGGCTTTCTTCAGCCCCGCCTTGCGTCGCTCCTTGGCCCTCGCGTCCCTGGTCAGCAGCCCGCGCCGCTTGAGCTCGCCGCGCAGATCCGGATCGATCTCCGTCAGGGCGCGGGCAATGCCGTGCCGCACCGCGCCCGCCTGCCCGGCGATCCCGCCTCCATGGACGCGGACCCGCACGTCGACCTTGCCGTCATAGCCGGAGGCCACGAGCGGCTGCCGCACGAAGGTCTGGTGCTGATGGCGGGGGAAGTACTCCTCGAGCCCGCGGCGGTTGATCTCGAAGCTGCCACCGCCGGCCCGCAGGACCACGCGCGCGATCGAGGTCTTCCGCTTGCCCGTGGCCTGGATCCGCGCCTCGCTGGCGAGCTCCACTGACGGCTCCCGTGTGGGCACGGGCTCCTCGCCGGCCTCCGCAGTCGCCTCCGCCTCCGCCCGGGCGCGCTCCTCGGCCTCGGCTTCAAGGCCGGCGCGCTCCTCGGCGCTCAGCTCGCGCTGAGGCTCGATCTTGATCGGCTCGAGCTCGGCGCCGGGCGGCTTCTCGGAGGAATCCTCGCGCTTGGGCTTCTTCTCAGGCTGGGCCGGCTTCGCCTCCGGCTCCTTCGCGGGCGCCTCCTCGGACGCCTCGGCCTCCGGCGCCTCCTCGGACGCCTCCGCCTGCGGCTCCTCGGCCGGAGCTTCCGCCTGCTCCTCGGCGGGAGCCTCGGCCTGCTCCTCGCCCTCCCGCTGTTCGGAGTCGTCGCGCTGCTCGTCTTCGGCCATCAACCCTCGACCTCCAGCGGGGTGGGCTTCTGCGCCTCGTGCGGGTGCTCGGCGCCAGCGTAGACCTTCAGCTTGGTGATCTGCTGGCGCGCGAGGCGATTGCGGGGAAGCATGCCCTTGACCGCGAGGCGGATGACCTCCTCTGGCCGTCGCTCGAGCATCTCCCCGAGGGTCCGCGAGCGCAGCCCTCCCGGATAGCCGCTATGCCGGTGGTAGAGCTTGTCGCTGAGCTTGTTGCCGGTCACACGGATCTTTGCGGCGTTCACCACCACCACGAAGTCCCCGGTGTCGCAATGCGGCGTGTACTCCGGCTTGCGCTTCCCGCGCAGGGTGTCCGCGATCCCGGTCGCGAGCCGCCCCAGGGTCTTGCCCTCGGCATCGACCACGTACCAGTCGCGCTGGCGGTTGGCGGGTGTCGCAACAAAGGTCTTCATCTGAACGTCGAACGCGGCGCCGACACGTTCGGCACCGACCACGAAAAGCCGCCCCCGTCCAAGAACAAACGGGCGCGGCCGCAGGATGATAGTCGAGCAAGGGCAACCGGGCACGCCGCGCGCCCCGCCGCGTGCGCGGCTATACTGCCGCCGCCCAGTCAACCTGCCGAATCCGTGCGGTACGCCGTTGCGGAGCGGGGGAACCAGAGGGGCGGCGTCGAAGCCGTCCCGGGGGCGAATCGGACGCACTCGTCCGTAGCGCCGCTCTTTCGGCGCGAGCCCGACAGCTAACCCCGCAGGCCAGAGGAAGAGCGAAGCGTGAGGCCCAGCGGAACCCCGCCGTCGAGGCGCGGATTGCGAACAGCGGTAGCCACGGCAGTAGCCGTAGCCTCGCTTGCCGTGGGGGTCGCCGCCGCGCTTGCCCAGGGCGGCGGCATCACGCCCGCGAGCGCCCCCCAGGCCGGCGACGTCGTCTGCATCGCCACCTGCGGTGGCGTGCACAAGGCGACCACGAACTCCAAGGTCCAGATCAGCGGCCACCACCTCAAGCACATCTCCAAGGTCGAATTCAGCGCTCGCGACGGCGGACGAATCGCGGTCCGGCCCGCCTTGGCCACGACCCGGACCGTGACCGCGAAGGTGCCGAACAAGGCCGCGACCGGGCGCCCGAAGGTGACCGACTCCTACGACAACAGCTCGACCTCGCGGACCAAGCTGCGGATCATCCCGCCCGACCAGATCCCGGATTCGAGCAGCTTCAAGCTCAAGAACGTGGCGGTGAAGCCGCACAAGACCTACTACTACGGGATCCGGAAGCCGCAGGCCACGTACATGTTCACCAACAGCGGGCCGACCGACGTCCGGATCGACGTGGTGAAGCGCAGCGACGGAACCGTCGTGGACAGCTGGATCCAGCACGCCCAGGAGCCGAACACGGTTCACACGGCGACCTGGAAGGGCGTCAAGCAGGGCACGAACAAGCCGGCGTTCAACGGCGGGTACCGCTTCCGCATCGGCCCGGAGAGCGGAACGATGGAGTCGGCCACCAAGGCCAAGTTCGCCTACCACCGGTTCGAGTTCCCGGTGCGCGGCCGGCACAGCTACGGCGACGGGGTCGGGGCCCCCCGGGTCGGGCACACGCATCAGGGACAAGACGTCCCCGCGGCGTGCGGCACCAAGCTGGTGGCGGCGCGCGGCGGCCGCGTCCAGTGGAAGGCCTACGACGGTGGCGGCGGCAACTACATCGTCATCGACGGCAAGAAGACGAGCCACGACTACGTCTACATGCACATGAAGAAGCCCTCGCCCCTGCACAAGGGCGAGCGGGTCAGGACCGGCCAGAAGATCGGCATCGTCGGCGAGACCGGCGACGCCACCGGCTGCCACCTGCACTTCGAGGAATGGTCGGGCCCCGGCTGGTACGAGGGCGGACGCTTCCTGAAGTCGGTCACGAAGCACCTCAAGCAGTGGGACACGTGGAGCTAGCTCGCTGATGCATATCCGGTTGACTCAGGCTGCATGCCTGAGCGCGGTGATCTCGTCGTAGGTCGTCGGGTCGTGGATCGCGCCGAGCCCGAGGAGGGTCTGGAAGGCGGCCATTGGCGTGCCTC
>JBOGZC010000006.1:0-57838 GCA_050697075.1 Solirubrobacterales bacterium
ACGTCGTTCTCGGCAGCCTCGGCAGGGACCAGCTGGTCGGCGGGACGCGCGCCGATCGCCTCGCGGGCGCCTCGGGCCGTGACGCGATCAAGGGGGGTGATGGAGACGATGAGATCAGTGGGGGCCCGGGTTCCGACGAGATCCGCGGCGATCTCGGTAACGATCAGATCTCTGGCGGGCTCGACAACGACAACATCCACGCGGGAAACGGCGACAACACGGTTTCCGGCCATCTCGGCAACGATCGGATCCTCGCCCGATCGGGCAACGACGTCCTCGGCGGAGGCCCGGGCGACGACCTGATCCATGACTTGGGTGGCGTCAACCAGATCCGCTGCGGCTCGGGCTTCGATCGGGTCCGTACCAACCCTGCGTCGATGGTCGATGAGGATTGCGAGATGGTGAAGCGGGTGCCGCTTAAAGCCGCCGGACTGCGGGCGTAGATCCCGATGACGCTCAGGGGTAAGGTCCTGATCGTGCTCGTGATCGTCGCGGCGACCGCCGTGGGCCTGCTGCTCACCGAGGCCGTAGCCACCTCAGCCCACCAGGCCGATCGTCAGGGCGTGGTTTCGCTCCACCAACATGGCGGGGTCGCTCATGGGGCACACGTGTTTCCGTTCGTCCACCTCGCCAGGCTCCACCGCCATCGATCCGGCCCGACCTTCGGCGGTGGCGGTGGCGGAGTCGTGCACATGAACCCGGGCCGCTACCGAGTGCGGAGCTGGCTGCAGCGCTGCAAACACTGCGACTCGCGTCAGCCCACCTTGGTCGGCCGCAGGATCGGGGGCTGCTCGCACAGGTTCCGGCTTAAGGCCGGCAAGCGAACGGTGATACGGATTCGACACCGAGGTCGGCGACCGTGCGTGATCCACGTCCGCCCGCCGTACCGACCTCACTAAGGGAGATCGCCGCCTAGCGCACAGGGGTACCCCCCACCCTGCTGCGGCTCTGGCGGGCAGCTCGAAGGTCCCGATCCGGGCGGGTGGTCCACCGCGTGGTCCCCGAGGGGTCCTGGAGGATGGGAAACGGCTCTACGAAGCCGTTTCGAGAGCACCGCTACCGGGATTCGAACCCGGGTTTCCGGACTGAGAATCCGGCGTCCTAGTCCCCTAGACGATAGCGGCGTGTCGGCGGGCCAGGATAGCGCGGTCCGGGCGTCACGCCTTGCGACTCAGCCAGCGGAGCGCCGACTGCGCAGCGTTGAATCCGTTCATCCCGTGCGCACCCGCGCCAGGCGGAGTCGCCGCGGAGCAGATGAAGACGCCTGGGATGCCGGTGCTGTAGGGGTCGAGCGTCCATCGGGGGCGGATGAGCACCTGCACCGGGGTGTTGGCCCCGGTGATGATGTCGCCGCCGATGTAGTTCGCGTTCTCGGCCTCGAGCTGCGTTGTCGACCGGACGGAAGTGGCGACGATCCGCTCGCGAAAGCCCGGCGCGAAGCGCTCGATCTGTTCCACGATGGCGCGTTCGGCGTCGCCGGAATACCCGTTTGGGACATGCGCGTAGGACCAAACCGGGTGAACGCCGCCATTCGAGCGATCGGGATCGGCGAGGTACTGCTGCGCGACGAGCACGAACGGGCGCTCCGGCATGCGACCGCGATTCGCCTCGCGCTCGGCTGCGGCTATCTCCTCCAAGGTTCCCCCGCAATGCACGGTGCCCGCGCGCCGGCAGGCCTCGTTGGCCCAGGGCACCCCGCCCTCCACCGCGAAGTCGACCTTGAAGGCGCCGGGCCCGTGTCGGTAGCGGCGGTAGGCGCTGGCCACCTTCGCGGGAAGGCGATCCCCGGCGATCTTCACGATGTGGGCTGGGGCGAGATCGAGGAGGACCACGTCGGCCACGGGCAGCTCCGAGACTCGCGCGCCGGTCTCGATGGTCCCGCCCCCCTCACGCAGGTCGGCGGCCAGGGCGTCGGCGATCGCCTGAGAGCCGCCACGGGCGACAGCCCAGCCGAAGCGGTGGCAACCGCTGATCAGGGCCATTCCAACCGAGGAGCTCATCGGGCGCCCCAGCGGGCTGATTGCGTGGGCGGCCACGCCGCCGAACAGGGCACGAGCCTGATCGGTCCTCCACGCCCGGGCCAGCGCGGTCGCTGGGGCCGCCGCGCGGAGGCCGAAGTTCACGAGTCGAAGGGGGTGTTTAGGAACGTGGAGGAAGGGACGGAATATGTCCTCTGTCAGGACGTCGAGCGAGCGAGCGGGCCGCTCGAAGACGCGACGCCAAGCCGGTCCGTCCGGACCGAGCAGGCGCGCGGTCTCCTCGATGGACTGCAGCATCACCCCGGCGCTGCCGTCGTCGAGTGGATGGGCGCAATCGACCTCCGGCCAGCGCCACTCGAGACCGTGGCGCTCGAGCCCAAGCGACTGAAGGAAGGGCGAGCCGACCGCCATCGGGTGGACGGCCGAGCAAACGTCGTGGATCACGCCGGGGACGGTGAGCTCTCCGCTTCGAGTGCCCCCGCCGATCGTCTCCTCGGCCTCGAGCACGGTTACGCTCACCCCCTCGCGAGCCAGGGCGACCCCGCTCGCCAGCCCGTTGGGGCCCGAGCCGACGACGATGGCGTCGCTCACGCGGGAGCCAGCCGCTCGCCGCGAGCGGCGTGCGTGACCTCGACCGGGAAGTCGAAGGACCCCTCGAGCCAGGGGCCTCGCGCGACCTCGTCGGCCACGTTGACCCAGCCCTCCTCAACCAGGCCGGTGGCAGCGTCGTAGATCCGATAGCGCTGGCGCGGGATGTGCGCCGGTTGGCCCTCCAAGGCGACCACGCGCACGTCTCGTTCCTCGAAACCGCACTGCTCCTGCACGGCTTCGAGGAGCTGGTGGTGGTGGAAGTGCCCGTCCCCGAAGTTCCAGCCTGCGACGACGCCGGAGACGATCTCCCCGTCGCGGATGTGGTACTCGTCGACGTCGCCGACGGCCCGGGCGGCGAGCGCGTTCAGGGCGCGGCCGTGGCTGTGCATGGCACGGAAAGCCAGCGCCTTCTCGACGAAGTACTCGGCGATGTCGGGGCCATAGAGCTTGGCGAGCTGCTCCACCGTGACCCTCGCGACTTTGTCCACCCGCTCGTCGAGCTTTTTCTCAGCGTCGCTCGATTTTCGAAAGAGCCAGAGGCTCGTGGCCCAGTTGCCGGCGTAGTACCGCATGCCGGGAAGGAAGGAGATCTTCTCCGGGAAGAAGTTGCCGAGCACCGGGACAACGATCCCGACCAGCACGAGAACCGCGATCAGCAGCGGATCGTCGAGGTTGGAGAGGGGCACGCTCCCGTAGTGCCCGAACAGGAAGAGCAGGCCGAAGATCATGAACAGGTTCCACTCCATGGGGACCCCGAGAGCGAATGTGGAGGTGATGTGGGTGTGGAAGATGATCATCCCGATGACCGCCACGGTGCCGATGATCCCGCCGCTGGAGAGGATCAGCACGAGCGGAAGCCCGAACTCGACCGCGGTCCCCAGATGCGCTCCCAGAGCCGCCGGCGGGCCGGGGCGCAGGTCCTCCGGGTAGTCGACGTAGAGGTTCGCCTTTGCCCTGTGGGAGCGGTTCCAAGGCGTGTTGCTGACCATCACCGAGATCACGTAAGGGAAATGGCGGTTGAGCTTGGAGGCCGCTGCACCCCACCAGATGAAGAAGAAGACGAACTGCCACCCGACGATCCGGGTGTGAGCCGGGAAGAGCGAGACCAGCATCAGGAACCCGTACACCTCGGGGCGGGCGGCGAGGAAGGACACCTTGTCCCGGAGGCCGAGGAGCGCCCAGAAGCACAGGAGCGGGACGATGGCGACGGGATCGAGGCTGGTGGCCCCGGCCTCTCCGTTCGTGACCAACAGGTAGATGCCGGATGCGAGAACGCCGGCGTACAGGGCTACATCCACCGTTGTACGGCGGTATCCACGGGTCAGCGGGACTTTGTCCGGCCACGGTGGCAGGCGAACGGTCCCCGGCTTGAGCCAGTAGAGCGCGCCGCCGATGACGGGCCCGTAGCGCGCCGCGAGCTGCATGGAGCCGGAGCCGAAGCCACAGATCTCCCAGAGCAGCGTCCAGACGGCGAACTTCTGGAAGACGATCGGCGTCGTCCACCAGTCGCCGATGTTCCCCAGCGTGCCGAGCCCCGGGGTGGAGATCGAGATCACGAAGAAGCCCCCGACGACGTAGAAGACGAGCTTTACGAAGTAGAGGAGGTAGACGACGTCGGGCGGGCCGAAGCCGTTGACGGCCCAGTCCTGGCAGTTCGCCTTGAGCCGGGCCAGGTACGGCTGGGCCCTCCACTCCTCGAGGTCGAACGGCGGTGGAGTGGGTTGGAGGAAGCTCATGGCTGGGTCTTTCCTCCCATCGCGGCGTGAACCTACCAGGGGTCACGCCAGCGGCAAAGCGGGCGGGCGGCTCCCACCGGGTGACCGATGCCGTTGAGAGTGCGGCTGAGAGGAGTCGAACCTCCACGTCCCAAGGGACACGGCGACCTGAACGCCGCGCGTCTACCAGTTCCGCCACAGCCGCGGATAGCGTCAAATCTAGCGTTGTCGATGGTCTGCCGATGGGAGGCTGACGCGTTTCTCTCGTCATGCGGGGACTAAGGCATCGAGTGAACCGGCAATCGAACGCCCGACCGCCCAAATAACCTCTTGGGACGATGAAGATCGGTCTCGTCCTCGGCGCGGGGGGCATCCAGGGGGGCGCTTGGCTCACGGGTGGGCTCGACGCCCTCGCCGAGGAGACGGGCTGGGACCCGACCGAGGCGGACTATGTGATCGGCACCTCCGCTGGCTCGATGATCGGCGCCCTGAGCGCCTCGGGCGTCCCGCCGTGGTTCATGGTTGCCCACTCGCGCGGGGAGGTCTTCGACGGGGTCGTCGACGTGAACGGACACCCCGCCGCGGACGCCGACCGCGCCGCCGGGGCGCGATTCGAGCTCGTGCGAACCTGGCCGCCGATCGGGCCGGGCTCCTGGCGACTGGCGCTCCGCACGCTCGTCGACCCCCGACGCTACACGCCGGCCACCGTGGCGACCGGCTGGATCCCGCGCGGCATCTTCTCGACCGAGGCGCTCCGCGACACGATTCGCCGCGTCGTCCCCGACGGCTGGAGCCCGCACGCCAACCTGTGGGTCGTCGCCTGTGACTACGAGACGGGGCGGCGGGTCGCCTTCGGCCCTGACGGGGCCCCCGAGGCGGAGCTGGCTGACGCCGTGGCGGCCTCGTGCGCAATCCCGGGCATCTACCACCCCGTCACGATCGACGGCCGCCGCTACGTCGACGGCGGCATCTACTCGGCCTCGAACCTGGACCTGTTGCGCGCCGAGGAGCTCGACCTGGTGATCTGCCTGAATCCCACCTCGACGCTACATCCCATCCGGGCCATCAACCCGCGCGACGCCTTCAACATCGCCTTCCAGCGCGCCTCGGGCCGGCGTCTCGGAAGCGAGGCCAAGAAGCTTCGTGCCGCCGGCACGGAGGTGGTCCTGATCCAGCCGCTGAGCGAGGATCTCCAGGCCATGGGGCCAAACCTGATGAGCCCCGGCAATCGCAACCGAGTGATCGAAGTCGCCCGGCGAACCGTCGCCGAGCAGCTTTCCGAGCCCCGCAACCGCGAGCTCCTGGCGGACCTGCCGCAGGGTGACCCGCGGGCAATCCGCCGTCCCGATGGACCGCCCGCAGACTGGCCCGACTGGCGGGCCCTACGGACCCGCGGAGCGAGCGCCCGCTAGAGCTTGCGCACCTTGCAGGCGGTCCCATAGGGGCCCTTCGCTCTGTAGTCAGGGGTCGTACGTGCGCGCACGGCGATCGCGGCCAGGTGTGACGAAGCTGCGAACCTTCGCGTCGGATGCCCCGCTGGCCCTGGATCGCCGCGTTCGCAGTGCTCGCGCTGCTGATCGCCAGCCAGTTCTTCATCCCGCCGCTCGTGGAGGACCGAATCGAGGGACGTCTGACGAACGGCGGCGGGAGCGCCCACGTCTCGGTCTCCGCGTTCCCCGCCGCCCGGCTCCTATTCGGCGACGGGTCGCGGATCTCGGTGCGCGGCGACGGCCTCGATCTCGGGATTCCTGAGCCTGGCGCCAGCGTGTTCGACCAGCTGGACGGGTTCGATCAAGTGGACGTCAGCCTTCAAGACTTTCGCGCCGGGCCGTTCTCGATCGCGAGCTTCGATCTGACCCGATCGGGGTCCTCGGCCGCGTACCAGGTCGTCGCTCAGAGCAGCACGACGCCGGATGAGATCGCACAGTACGGGGCCGCCCGGCTCGGAATTCCCGGCGGTCCCCTGCTCGGCCTGGCGGCACAGAACGCGCTCGGCGATCACCCGATCCCCATCGCGCTGGACATGCAGCTCCAAAGCGAGGGCGGGCGGATCGTCGTCGTCTCGGGCGGCGGGACGGTCGCCGGCTATCCCACGGGCCCGTTGGCGGAACTGATCACCTCGGCGATCGCGGTGCGACTCTAGTCCGCCGCCGCGGCGGCGTCCTTGGCCCTGAAGTAGTCATCTCCCTCGATCCCCACGCGGGGCAGGACGCGCGCCGTCCATCTCGGCAGCCACCAGTTGGCCCCTCCCAGCATCACCATCACCGCCGGCACGAGCAGACAGCGCACGACCGTGGCGTCAACGGCGATCGCGGCGGCCAGGCCGAGGCCGAACTGCTTCACCGTCGGGTCGCCGTTGAGAATGAAGCTGGTGTAGACGCTGACCATGATCAGCGCGGCGGAGGTGATCACCCGGGCGCTGACGGCGAGTCCGTCGATCACCGCCTCGTGGTTGTCCTGGTTCTCGCGATAGTGCTCCTGGATCCGGGTGAGCAGGAACACCTGGTAGTCCATCGACAGCCCGAAGAGGATCGCGAACATCAGGAGCGGCACGTAGCTGACGATCGGGATCGCGCCATCGAGGCCGATCAGCTGCGCGCCGTGGCCGTCCTGGAAGACGAAGGTAAGGATGCCGTAGGCGGCTCCCACCGAAAGCAGGTTCATCAGCCCCGCCGTGAGCGGCACGACGATCGAGCGGAAGGCGACCAAGAGCAGCAGGAAGCTGAGCACGATGACGGTGGCGATCACCAGCGGAAGCTTTTCGCTGATCCGGTCCGCCAGGTCGATGTAGCCCGGGGTCTGGCCGCCGACATACGCGGTCAGGGTCGTCCCCTTGAGCGCATCGGGGATGACCGGCGCGCGCAGGTGCCGCACCAGGTCCTCGGTGGAGTCCGCGGACGGGGCCGTCGTCGCGATCACGGTGAACACCGCCGTGTCGCCCGACTTGTCGAGGGTCGCCGGCGAGACGTCCTTGACGCCGTTCGTCTTGCCGATCTGGTTCTCCAGCTTCACGAGCCGCGGGTCGCTGGCCGGTGTCTTCAGGAACGCCTCCTGCTGGGAGGCCTGCTTCTCCTGCTTGGTCGGCGGCTGGGAGGAGACCTCCTGCTGCGCCTGCGCCTGCGCCTCGTCGGACGGCACGCCCTGGGCCTCGAGCTGCGCCGTCGCCTGCGCGACCGCCTGCTGCTCCTGCTGCTGCTGTTGCTGCTCTACCTGCTTGAGCTGCTTGGAATCGTTGTGAGCCGGGCTCCCGCCGAAGTCCACGGCGAGCAGGAACGGCCCGTTGATGCCGGGCCCGAATCCCTCCCGCAGCAGGTCATATGACTGCCGGGTCTGTGTGGACTTGGGCATCTGGGCGTTGTCCTGCTGACCCAGCTGGAGATGCAGCACCGGGATCGCCAGGACCAGCAGGATTGCGACGCCCAGGAGCATGGCCGGCAGCGGTCGCTTGCCGACGCCGCGGGCCCACCTCGCCCAGCCGTGCGGGCGCTGATCGTGAGCGGGCGGGCGCACGAAGGGAACCCGAAGGGCATCGATCCGCTTGCCGAGGATCGACAGGAGCGCCGGCAGCAGAGTCACCGCCGTGATCACGGCGACCAGGACGACGATCGCCGCCGAGTAGCCGAGCGCGCTGACGATCGGGATCTGCGCCACCGCGAGCGAGCAGAGCGCGATCACCACGGTGCCGCCGGCGAAGACGACAGCCCCGCCGGCGGTCCCAACCGCGCGGGCCGCGGCCTCGTTCACGGGATGGCCCTGCTCCATGAAGCCTCGGTGGCGCGTGACGATGAACAGCGCGTAGTCGATCCCCACGCCGAGCCCCAGCATGGTCCCCAGCGTGGGGCCGACGGTCGGAATGTCGATGCCGTGGCCTAAAAGGCCGATCGCAGCGAGCCCGATGACCAGGCCGACGATCGCCGTCACGATCGGCAAGCCCATGGCGGTCGCGGTCCCGAAGGTGAACAGCAAGATGATGATCGCGGCCGCGATCCCCACCGCCTCGCTCGACTCCGTCGATGGCTTGGAGACCGCCTGGCCGAGGTAACCGCCGTTCGCCACCTCGAAGTTCGCCTTGGTGGCCGGGGACTCCGCGTCGATGATGTCGTTGGCCTCGCCCTCCGTCAGGTCGGCCGGGCTTTGGTCGAGGGTCAGTGAGATGTAGCCGATCCGCTTGTTCTTGCTGAGCGCGCCCGCCCCCTCGCTGCTCAGCGGGCTGACCGCCTTGATCACGCCAGGCGCATTCTCGAGCGACTTGACAGTCGAGTTGACCGCCGTCGCGTTCGCCCCCGAGTCGAGCGTGCCGTGAGCGGTCTTCATAACCACCGGATTGGTCCCGTTGGCCTGGTTCGGGAGATTGTCCTGCAGGAGATCCTGGGCGTTGGTCGATCCCGTGCCCGGAAGCGTCAGGTTGTTGCTGGTCTGCTTTCCGACCGCGTTGGCAATCGCCGCCGTGGCCACCATCAACACGATCCACGCCACCAGGACCGGGTAGCGATGGCGGACGCAGAAGCGTCCGAGCGAATAGAGCGCGGCGCTCACCTGAGCCCCCCCGCGAAAGCGCCGCTGGCCCTCATCCCCTGCTATCCAGCCAGTCGGCGATCAGCGCGCCGATCTCCTCGCCGGCGTCCTCCTGGAGGAAGTGGGAGGCGTTCTCGATCTTCCGGGGGGCGCCCACACCGATCAGGTCGGCAAACGCCTCCCCAACCTTGAAGGGCAGCACCGGGTCCGAGTCGGCCCACAGCACCAGCGCTGGCCGCTGATCGACGCGAAGCGCATCCAGGACGCGCTTTCCGGCCGCCGCGCCGGGCATGTCCGGGGACGTCGGCAGCGTCAGCGGAAAGGCACGGGCGCCGGCCTTTGACTCGGGCGTCGGGTACGGGGCGTCGTACGCGGCCGCCACGTCGTCGTCCATTCCGCGGGCGCAGGCGTTTCGGACCAGCATCGAGATCGGCAGGTCCTCCGTCCGCTCGACGAAGTCCCGGAACGCGTGCCACGCATCGGACATCGGCTGCTCACCGGTGAACAGGCCGGTATCCATGAGCACGATCCGCGCGATCCGATCGGGGTGCTCGACCGCGCACCGGAGGCCGATCGGCCCTCCCCAGTCGTGGACCACCGCGGTGGCGTCCCTGAGGTCGAGTTCCTCGAGCAGCGCGGCGGCGATCTCGGTGTGACGGTCGTACGTGTACCACTCGAAGTCGGTGGGCTTGTCGGAACGGCCGAACCCGGCGTAGTCGGGGGCGATGCAGCGATAGCCGGCGTCGCGGACCGGCGGGACAACCTTGCGCCACAGGTACGACCAGGTCGGCTCGCCGTGGAAGAAGACGACCGGGGCCCCCTCCCCTTCGTCCACCCGCGCGATGCGCAGCCCGTCGAGCTCGCGGTAGTGCGGCTCGAACGGGTAGTCCGGTAGCCCCTCGAAGCGCTCGTCGGGAGTGCGATAGGTCTCGACGGCCACGCGGCGATCCTACGTGAGCAAGCGGCGGGGGTTCAGGCGCCGGCGATCGCGCCTGCGGTTCGCCGGGCCAGCGCCATGATCGTGAGCATCGGGTTGACGCCAGAGGCGGTCGGGAACGCGCTCGCGTCGCCGATCCACACGCCCCTGGTGTCGTGGAGTTGGCCCCAGGGGTCGGCGACACTCGTCGCCGGGTTGCTGCCCAGCCTGCAGCTGCCCATCTGGTGGGCCGTGAAGATGGCGTACTCCCGGGGCGCGAGCGAGTGCGCGGTGACCGCGTCGACGAAACCGTCAAGGTCGTCCCCGCGCTCCCAGATCGGCGCCTTGCGGCCGCCGCTGATGATCTGCCCGGCGCCCGCGGCCTCGTGGAGGCGGATGAGCTCCGCGACCCCGCGGCGGAAGTTGCGCACGTCGAGGTCGTCCGTGAGCACGTAGTGCGGCACCGGGTTGCCGGCGCCGTCCACCGTCACCCTGCCGTGGCCGTGGTCGCGTGTGAGGTTGATGAACGGCGCGCACCGCCGCCAGGCCAGCATCCGCTCCTTGTGGTCGCGCCCCGACAGCCAGGGCGAGGCCGCGGCGAACAGCCCGGTCGTCGACTGCGCCGACTCGACGAGGAATCCGTACCCGTCCTCGAGGTCCGCGAACTGGTGCGAGATCGCCGACTGCGGCGGGCCCCACCACCATCGCTGGTCCTCCGCGTAGACCCCGGTCACGGCGCCGGTCGGGTGCAGCCTCAGATACTCGCCCACCGCGGGGCCGCCGATGCCCGAGCGGAGGAGCAGCGCGGGCGACTCGATGGAGCCGCAGGCGACCACCACCACCGGAGCGCGCACCAGGACTCGAGCGCCCGCGCCGTTGGTTCCCGCCGTCTCGGGATCGATCCAGCGCGCCTCGACCCCCGTCGCGCGCCCTTCCTCGATCAGGATCCGCTCGGCGCGACAGTTGGCGACCAGGTCGGCTCCGTGGTCCTGGGCGTCGGACAGGTAGGTCTTCTGCGTCGAGAGCTTCGAGCCCGACTGGTCGCCGAAGCCCATGTACCCGGCGCTCGCCGGGTCATACGAATCGCGGTCCGCGTTCCGGACCGTGAGCCGGAAGTCGTAGCCGAGGCGCTCGCAGCCCTCGCGGAGCCGCTCGTGAGCCGGGTTCAGGTCGCTGCAGGCGTCGTTCGCGTCGAGGCGGGCGAGGACGGCGTCGAGGTGGCGGTCGAATTCGGCTCCGTCGAGCCCCTCGAGCCCGAACTCGCGCGCCCACTGCTCGCGCACCCACGGGTGGGTGCGGAGGCAATTGGTCCAGTTGATCACGGTCCCCCCGCCGAGCGTGGCGCCGGCGACGATCGACACCTGGCCTTCCGCGGTGGGGAAGGGCCCCGCGTTGAGATAGAGGCGCTGGTAGGCGGGGAGCTCGAGCTGGTCGAAGTCCGACTCGTTGTAGTAGCCACCCGTCTCCAGCACACAGACCTGCTTGCCGGCGCCGGCGAGCTCACCGGCCACCACGCCGCCGCCGGCGCCCGAGCCCACGACGCAAACGTCGGCCTCGATCACCTCCTCGGCGGAGGCCGGTCGACGAATTCGGAGCGGCTTCGGGACATCGGGCGGAGCCGAGCGCGGTCCCGGGTAGCCGATCGCGTCCCAATTCGGGTTGCGACCCGTCCCGAGGTCCGGCAGCCCGTAGTGGAGGCTCGTGGTCAGCCCCCGGATCGCCGTGATCCCCGCCAGACCGTCGGGTCCGGAGTCGGCGAACGCCTGCACGATCGCCTCCCGGTCCTCCGGCGGCGCATCGGCGACCAGTCCCTCGCCCGCGAGCGAGTCCAGGAGCTGGCGCAGGCCCTCGATCTGCTCCGACGGCGCGCCCGATTCGAGTAGGGCGAACTCGATCGCCTCGGGGATCCCGAGGTGCGAGGCGGCGCGCGCCCAGAACCCGTCCGGATCGCCCTCGCCGGGCGGGGGCTCGAGCGACGGGACGATGGTGTCGCAGAGGACCGAGAGCGTTCGCCGTTGGGCGTCGGTGAACAGGTCGCTCGCGGCCAGCGCGCTGAACGCCTGGCCAATCTGGAGGGTGACCGCGGCCGAGTACGGAAGCATGTGGGCCTCGCGGGCCGGGGCGTATCCGGGCGTGATCAGAAGTGACTGGCGCTTGGCGTACTTGCGGATCCCGTCGGGACCGTGCCGCGACCCGAGCCCGGATGCCTTCCAGCCGCCCATCGGCAGCTCGAGGGCGACGTAGTTGACCTGTGCGTCGTTGACGCAGCAGACACCGGCCTCGATCCGCCGGGCCAGCCTCTCCCCCGCCTCTGTATCGCGCGTCCACACGGAGGCCTGCAGCCCGTACGGCCCCTCGTTGGCGAGCCGGAGCGCCTCGGCCGGGTCGCGGACCCGCATCACCGGCAGCGTGGGCCCGAATGTCTCCTCCATCATGCAGCGCATCGAGTGGTCCACGTCGGCGAGCACCGTCGGCTCGAAGAAGCGCCCCGGGACGCCCTCGGCGCGCGCTCCGCCGGTGACCACCCGAGCGCCCTTGTCGACCGCGTCGCGCACGTGAGCCTCGATCAGCTCGATCTGTGGCGGGAAGATGATCGCCCCGACGTCCACCGACCCCGCGTCGCCCGGAGGGCCCTGACGCAATGCGTCCACCTTGCGCGACACCCGGTCGAGGAAGTCGTCGTAGACCGCGTCCTCGACGTAGATCCGCTCGACGGAGATGCACACCTGGCCGGAGTTGTTCAACCCGTAGCTGACGGCCGCGTTCGCGGCCCGCTCCAGATCGGCGTCGGCGAGCACGATCATGGGGTCCTTGCCGCCCAGCTCGAGGCTCACGGGGGTGAGGCTCTGGGCGGCCCGCGCCATCACCTTCTTGCCCGTCGCCGCCGACCCGGTGAACATGACCATGTCCACCTCGTCCACGAGCGCCGCGCCCGTCTCGCCACGGCCGGTGGCGACCTGGAAGACGTGGTCCGGGATCCCGCACTCGGCCAGCATCTCCGCCATCAGCAGCGAGGTCAGCGGGGTCACCTCGGACGGCTTCAGCACCACGGCGTTGCCCGCCGCGAGCGCCGGGATGCAGTCGCCGAACGAATTGTTGAAAGGGTAGTTCCACGGCCCGATCACCCCGACCACACCGAGGGGCGCATAGCGGACCAGGAGTCGGCGGCCGCGCAGGAACGGCGACGCCGACTCGATCGGCTCGTCGCCCAGGTAGTCGGGCGCGGTCTTCGCCCAGAACTCGAGCGCCGAGAGCCCGTAGGTGAGCTCGGCGAGCTGCGTCTCGTCGGCGGGCCTGCCGGTCTCGCCGACGATCGTCGTGACGACGCGCTCCGCGTTCGCGAGCATCCATCGCCGGGCGGCGAGCAACACCTCGGCCCGCCCCGCGAATCCGATGGCCTCCCACACGGGCTGCGCCTCGCGCGCCAGTGCCGCCATCGCCCGAACCTGGTCCGGCCCGAGGTCGGCGACGGTCGCGATCGTCTCGCCGGTGGCGGGGTTCTCGACCGGGATTCCGGCCGCGATCGGAGCCTCGCTCACCGCACCCGCGGACATCAGGTGCCGAGCTTAGTCCCTATTTCGGTGGGAGAAGAGGCGCGGGGACCGCGTGAACCGAGCGGACGCGGGGCTGGCCGTGCTCGCCTCGCTCGCCGCGCCGCCTCACCAGACGGGAGGATTGGCGAATGCGCACCGTGATCCTGTCCGATCTCCATCTCGGATCGAGCGGAGGCATCGACCTGCTTCGTCAGCCCGAGCATCGGCGGACCCTGTGGGCCGAGCTCGAGGGCGCGAACGACGTGGTCCTGCTGGGCGATGCGGTCGAGCTTCGCGACCGCCCGCTGTCGGAGGCGCTCGACCTCGCGCGGCCGTTCTTCTCGGAGCTCGCCTCCGCGATCGGCGACGCTCGAGTGCTGGTCGTGCCGGGAAACCACGACCACCACCTCCTGGAGGAGTGGCTCGAGCAACGCCGGCTCGATCGGGCCGAGCCGCTCGAGCTGGAGCAGCGGATCCCGGTCGAGTCCGGCCCACTTGCCGAGCTCGTCCGCGGGACCGGTCTGGAGCGGATCGAGTTGGCCTACCCGGGGGCGTGGCTGCGGGCGGGGGTCTACGCGACCCATGGCCATTTCCTCGACCGCCACCTGACGGTGCCGACCTTCGAGCGCCTTGCGGTCGCCGCCGTCGAGCGGGTGCTCAGCGGCTCGAGGGACGTGGCGAGCGCCGAGCGACTGGCCTCCCTCGAGGCCGGCGCGGCCTCCCCTGACGACTACGAGCGGGCCCAGGCCCCCGTCTACGCGTTCCTGTTCGCGCTGGCGCAGGCCGGCGCCACGAGCGACCGCCTGGGTGGATCCAACCCCTCCGCCCGAGTCTGGCAAGCGCTCGGCGGCGGGTACGGTCGCGCGGCCCGGGTACGGGGCTGGCTGCTGGGAACGGTCGCCGTCCCCGGGGCGGTCGGGGTCGCCAACCGCCTCGGGCTCGGACCGGTCAGATCGGATCTCTCACCGGGCGCGGTGACCCGCGCGGGACTGGCGGCGATCGGCGAGGTCGTCCACAAGCTCGGGATCGAGGCCGACCACCTCATCTTCGGGCACACTCACCGTCGCGGCCCGATGCCAGCTGAGTCGGGGTGGCGCCTGGAGAACGGCACCCGCCTTTGGAACACGGGCAGCTGGGTGTACGCCCCTGGGCTCCTGGGCCGGACCGCCGCCGAGAGCCCCTACTGGCCCGGGACGGTGATCGTGCTCGAGGGCCAGCGGCAACCGGAGCTCAGGCACCTGCTCGAGGACCGCGCCAAGGACGAGCTCGGCGACTGATCCCGCGTGCGCCGGTCAGCCGTAGGCGGGCTGGCCGGCGGAAAGTCTGCGTGGCTAGGCGTCCGCGCTCTCGAGCTTGACGTTGACGGCCTTGGGGCCCTTCGGGCCCTCCTCGGCCTCGTAGGAGACCTTTCCGCCGTCGGGGAGCGAAGAGGCGCCGTCTGCGATCCCAGTCTGATGCACGAACAGGTCCTGCCCGCCCTCGTCGGGGGTGATGAAGCCGAATCGCTTCTCCTCGTTGAACCACTTCACGGTGCCGGTCGCCATGCGTCCTCGCTTTGTTGGTGATGGTGGGAAATGTTGCGGCTACTTCCTGGTTAATGTTCCGTTCAGCACACCGCTTCATTGGCCCCTCGTTGGGGCGTGAAATAGAAGTTAACAGTCCGCCTATTGACGTGGGGCGGCCTCGTTTGGCGCCATTTGCTAGGTGCGGCGCGGACCCGAGACGAGGCGAAACAGGAGCAGCAGGAGGACCGAGCCGCCGATCGCGATGAGCCAGGTCTCGAGGTCGAAGAAGTGCTTGATCTTGCCGAGGTCGAGGGCGCTCGCGATCAGGCCGCCGACCAGGGCGCCGACGATGCCGATCGCGGTGGTGCCGATGCAGCCGCTCGGCCCACTGGGGCCCGGAACGAGCGCGCGAGCGATCGCGCCCGCGAGGAGGCCCAGCAGGACCCAGGCGATGATTCCCATTCGGGCACCCTAACCGGCGGCGTCGGCGTGCGTGATTCCGTCTCCGGCCACAAGTTACGCGCACCGTGCGGAGTTTCTTCAGGCGTGGGGACGAACCTAAGCTAGCTTCCTGGAGGATCGTGCGCCTCAGGGGGAGACCGTGAACCTGAGCCGGGTCACCTGGCTCGTACTGGGCACGACGATGGTGCTCGTCTCGGCCGTGCTGGTGGCGGCCGTGTTCTTCATAAACGGCACGAGCCAGCGGTTCCCGCGCGGGGCCGACGTCGGCGGAAGCGGCGTCGCCCACCTCGGATCGGCGCGCGTCAAGGGAGCCGGCCACGGGCGCGGCGCGCGGCGCCTGGCCGTGGTCACGACCGCCGGAGGACGCCAGGTGGCGGCGCGCCCCGCGGTGACGGGGCTCACGGTATCGCTCGGCCCCAGGGGGAGTCGGCCGTCCGGGCCCTCGAGGCCCGGCGGGCCGCCGGGGCAGCAGTACGGCAGCACCCTCCAGCAGCTGAACGCGAAGCTTGGCGGGCGCTGACCGGACCGCCCGGGTCGCTTGGCGCGGGCGCTGGCAGACTCCGTCGCGTGCGTGCCCTGACAATCGTCTACCAGCGTGACGCCGGCGCGGGCGTCTTCACGGACGCGATCTCCGCGCGGGGCTTCGAGCTCGACACGTGGATGCGTGCCGAGACCGACGCGCCCCCGAGCGATCCCGGTGGCTACGACGCCGTATTCACCTTCGGCGGCGCCATGCACGCCGACCAGGAGGATCGCCATCCCTGGCTTCGGGCGGACAAGGCGCTGCTCGCGGAGCTGCTCGACCAGGGCGTCCCGCTGCTGGGCGTCTGTCTGGGCGCCCAGCTTCTGGTCGAGGCCGCCGGCGCCCCGCCGCGCCGCAGCAAGGAGCCCGAGATCGGCTGGCACGACGTCACGGTGACCGCCGAGGGGGCGGATGACCCGCTGCTCGCCCCACTGGCTCCGGGCTTCGAGGCGTTCGAGTGGCACAGCTATGAATTCGGCCTCCCCCCCGGGGCGACGCCGCTCGCGCGGAGCGCGGCATGCCTTCAGGCATGCCGCCTCGGCGAAGCCGCGTGGGCGATCCAGTTCCACGCTGAGGTGACCGCGAAGGACGCCGAGGCCTGGATCGACGACTATCGGAGCGACGAGGATGCCGTTCGCATCGGGCTGGACCCTGACGCGCTCCGCGCCGAGACCCGCAGCCACATCGACGCCTGGAATGAGCTGGGCAGCGGACTTTGTGGCCGCTTCCTGGACGCCGCGGCGGCTACTCGGGCGTGACGTAGGCGCCGGAGAGCCCGCCGTCCACCAGAAAGGTCGAAGCGGTGACATACGACGACTCGTGGCTTGCCAGGAAGAGGGCGCCGTTGGCGATCTCGCGCGGCTCGGCAAACCTCCCCATCGGCAGGTGCACGAGGCGGCGCGCCGCCTTCTCCGGGTCGCTGGCGAACAGCTCCTGGAGCAGCGGAGTGCTCACCGGACCCGGGCAGATCGCGTTCACGCGCACGCCTCGGCGCGCCAGCTCGACCCCCAGCTCGCGAGAGAGCGCCAGCACCCCGCCCTTGGACGCCGTGTAGGAGGCCTGCGAGACGGCGGAGCCCATCTCCGCCACGAAGGAGGCCGTGTTGATCACGGACCCGCCCCCGGCGTCGAGCAGGTGCGGGATGCCGTGCTTGCAGCACAGGAAGACGCTGCGCAGGTTGGCGTCCTGAACCCGCTGCCAGGCCTCGAGCGAAGTCTCAAGCGTCGAGGTGTCGTCGGCCGGGCTGATCCCGGCGTTGTTGAAGAGAACGTCGATACGCCCGAGCTCCCGCCTGGCCTTGGCGTAGAGGTCGCAAACCTGATCCTCGTCGCTGACGTCCGCCTGGATCGTCACCTCCCCTTCCGAGCCCGGGTTGACGTCCACCCCGACTACCCGCCCGCCCTGCTCGGCGAAGAGCCGCGCCGTCTCGGCCCCGATGCCGCTGGCGGCGCCGGTGATCACGCACACCTTCCCGTCCAGCCGTCCGGCCATCTGCCTCAACCTCCCTCGGTCGCGTAGAACACGTTCTTGAGCTCCGTGTAGTGGTCCAGTGCGTCTGGGCCCAGCTCGCGGCCGACCCCGGATTGCTTGAAGCCCCCGAAGGGGGTCGCCACCCGGACCGACGTATTCGAGTTGATCGACACCACGCCGGTCTCGATCGCCCGCGCGGTGCGGAGCGCCTTGGCGCCGTCGCGGCTCCAGATCGACCCGGACAGGCCGTAGATCGTGTCGTTCGCGATCTCGACCGCCTCGCGTTCGTCGGCGAACGGGATCACGCACGCCACCGGGCCGAACACCTCCTCCCTTGCGACCCGGTCCGAGTTCGACACCGGAGCCAGCACGGTTGGCGGGAACCAGTACCCGGGCGCCTCGGGGGCCTGCCCGCGGATCGCGACCGGGGCGTCGTCCGGGACGAACGAGCCGACCTTCTCGCGTTGGCTCGCGGAGATCAGCGGCCCCATCTGGGTGTCGGGGTCGAGGGGATCGCCGATCCGAAGCGATTCCACCGTCTCCTCCAGCGCCTCCAGGAACCGATCCACCACGGAGCGCTCGACCAGGATCCGCGATCGGGCGCAGCAGTCCTGGCCGGCGTTGCCAAACATGGCGAGCGGCGCTGCGGCGGCGGCGCGCTCCAGGTCGGCGTCGGCGAAGACGACGTTGGCCGACTTCCCTCCCAGCTCGAGGGTCACCCGCTTGATCTTCGCGGCCGCGCACGCGGCGATCCCGCGGCCGACCTCGGTGGAGCCGGTGAAGGCGATCTTGGCGACGTCCGGGTGCTCGACGAGCCGGCGCCCCACCTCGCTGCCCGGTCCGGCCACCACGTTGAGCACGCCCTCCGGCAGGCCTGCCTCGAGCGCGATCCGTTCCAGCTCGAGCGCCGTCAGCGGCGTCAGCTCCGCCGGCTTCAGGACGACCGTGTTCCCGGCCGCCAAGGCCGGCGCCACCTTCCACGAGGCGATCAGCAGCGGGAAGTTCCAGGGCACGATCAGGCCCACGACCCCGAGCGGCTCGCGGAACGTCATGTCGATTCCCCCGGCCACGGGGATCGTCTTCCCGAGCAGGCGCTCGGGGGCCGCCGCATAGTAGCGAAAGGTCTCGACGGCCATGCCCATCTCGCCGCGCGCATCGGAGATCGCCTTGCCTGCGTTTCGCGCCTCGAGGGTCGCCAATTCGTCCGCATGGGCCTCGAGCGCGTCGGCGAGGCCGCGGAGCAGGGCGGCGCGGTCCGCCGGCGCCACGTCGCGCCAAGGGCCGAACGCCTTCCTCGCCCGCGCGACGGCGGTGTCCGCCTCCTCGGCTCCGCCTCGCGGCACCTCCGCCATCACCCGCTCCGTTGCGGGCTCCACTACCTCGATCATCTGAGCTTCACCTTCCCTCTCGCCGCCTCCAAGAGCGATCCGATCACGCCGCTGTCCGCATCCTCCTCGGGATGCCAGAGGACGCCCAGGGCGAACGGACGGTCCGGCAACTCGATCGCCTCGATCACCTCGTCGCCAACCGACCAGCCGGTGGCGATCAGTCCCTGACCCAACGCGTCCACGCCTTGATGATGATGCGACTTGACCACCAGCCGCTCGGCCCCTGCTGCCCTGGCGGCGAGCGAGCCTGCCTGAAGGCGCACCTCATGATCGCCGAAGGCGCCCGGCGTGTGGCGGTGTCGGTCCGTCTCGTCGAGGTGTTGGACGAGCGTGCCCCCCAGGGCCACGTTCATGATCTCCATGCCCCGGCATGCGCCAAGCACCGGGATCTCGCGGTCGAGCGCCCTATTGGTGAGGGCCACCTCGAAGCGATCGCGCTCGGGCCACGTGCGCCCGGTCTCGGGTTGCGGCTCCGCCCCGTAGGTGGCTGGGTCCACGTCGGCGCCCCCGGCGAGCAGCAGGGCGTCGATTAGGTCGAGGAGCGGATCCGGGGCGCTGACCGCGGCCTCGTCGGGCGGGATGATCAAGGCGAGTCCCCCGGCCCGCTGAACCGCCGCGGGATAGGTCCTTTGGACCATGGTCACCACCTCGTCCCATGGGTCCCGCCTCACCCGCTCCACCGCGGCACAGATGCCAACGGTGATCAACGTCGCTCAGCCGCGCTCGAACATGCGGCGGCGCTCGTAGTCGGTGACGATCTGGTCGAATTCCTTTTGCTCGTAACGACCGTAGTTGAGGTAGTGGGCGTGCACCGCTTCGCCGAACGCATTGCGAACGAAGTCGCTGCCCTCCCAGAGCTCGAGCGCCTCGCGCAGGGCCGAGGGAAAGGGCTCCGCCTTCCCGGCCTCGTAGGCGTTGCCCTTGAGCTCAGGGCCGGGGTCGGTCTGGTTCTCGATCCCGTCCAGCCCGGCCGCCAGAAGCGCTGCGATTCCGAGGTAGGGATTCATGTCGGCGCCCGGGATCCGGCACTCGACCCGGCGCGACTGGTGATGCCCGACGATGCGGAAGCCGCAGGTGCGGTTGTCGCGGCCCCATGAGATCGAGGTCGGCGCCCAGCTCTCGGCCGCGTAGCGCTTGTAGGAGTTGATCGAGGGCGCGATCATCAGCGCCAGGTCACGGATCCGGTAGCGCATGCCGCCCAGATAGTGGCGAAAGGTGTCGGTCTCCTCGCCGTTCGCGTCGACGAAGACACTCTTGCCGTCGGAATCGATCAGGCTCGAGTGGACGTGGCAGGAGCTGCCGATGTCCTTCTCCGATGGCTTTGCCATGAAGGTCGCCGAGATCCCGTTGAGGAACGCGATCTCCTTGACCCCGTTCTTGTAGATCGTGTGCCGATCCGCCGAGGTGACCGCGTCGGCATACCGCATGTTGACCTCGTGCTGGCCGTACCACGCTTCGCCCTTGGAGAACTCAACCGGGATCCCGGCCGCGTGCATCCCGCGGCGAACCGGCCCAAGGTACTGCTCGTCCATCGTCGTCGCCAGGATGTGGTAGTCGAGGATGTAGGGAATCGTCGGCGTGAGGCCCGAGTAGTCCTTCTCGTGGGCCTCCGCGTAGCTCTCCTTGTAGAGGTAGAACTCCAGCTCGGTCGCGAACTGCGGTGTGTAGCCCATCTCCTGGGCGCGCTCGTACTGGGCGATCAGGATCTGTCGGGGCGACGCGACGACCGGCGAGCCGTCGTGCTCGACGACGTCGCAGATGACCAGCGCCGTGCGGTCAAGCCACGGGATCCGTCGCAGGGTCGCCATGTCGGGTGCGATCCCGAAGTCGCCGTAGCCCTTCTCCCAGTTGGCCATCTCGTAGCCGGGGACCGGCTCCATCTCCATGTCGAGGGCGAGCAGGTAGTTGCAGCCCTCCACCCCGTGGTCGACCACCTCGTCGAGGAAGTACTCGATCTGGATCCGCTTCCCGAACAGGCGGCCCTGCATATCGGTGAAGGCGGCGACGACCGTGTCGATCGTCCCCGCCTCCCCTTCCTTGCGCAGTTCGTCGAGGGAGAGCATCCCGGCGCTTCCGCCCGGGCCCCCTGGCCGCTCGGCGCTCACCGAGGCCTCATCCGCGCCATCACCAACCGCCGCCGCTCTGCCCTAGTCCGCCGTGACCTCGTCCTCCTCGAGGGTGCTGACAGGCCCCTGATAGCGGTCCTTGGCGGAGATCAGGTACCAGACGCCGAAGAGGAGCGGCAGCACGATCGCGAACGGCGTGTAGTTGACGAGGCTCGCGTCGAAGTCGGCGTTCCACGGCAGGCCCGCCGGCGTGTACGGGAGGTCAAGCGAGAACACGACCAGGACCACGAAGATGATCGCGAGGACGTTGACCACCTTGTAGCGGCGGCCCAGGTTCCATGGGCCGGGCCTGAACTCGTCGCCCTTGCGCAGCCGCAGGTACACGGGAATGATGTATGCGAGATAGAGGCCGACGGTGCAGATCCCCGTGAGCGCGAAGAACGCGAACGGGATGTTGTTCTTGCCGAACAGCGCGGGGATCGAGATCACGAACGAGAAGAACGACACGGCGATCACGGCGTTGAACGGCACCCGGTCGCGGTTGACGCGGCGGAAGATCGCCCACCCGGGCATCCCACGGTCGCGGGAGAAGGCGTACCAGGTGCGCGAGGCGCTGGTCAGCCCCGCCGCGCCGCAGAAGAACTGGCCGACGGTCGCGATCAGGATCACGAGCTTCGCCGCCCACGAATCCAGCGCGCTGATGAAGATCGCGCCGACGAACCCTGCCCCGTCGTTGACGGCACCGACGTCGGTGGCCGCGAAGAGGAAGGCGAGGAGCACCAGCCACCCGATCAGCGCCGAGAAGAACACCGAGCGCCAAACGCCCTGGGCAGCGGCCTTAGCCGCTCCCCTCGTTTCCTCGGCCGTGTGGGCGGAAGCGTCGTAGCCCGTCTGGGTGTACATGGTCAGCAGGAAGCCGACCGGCAGGACCAGGAGCCAGAAGCCCAGGCTGGTCGTCGAGCCGCCGAAGGCGCCGTTGTTGTTGATCTTGTCGGTGAAGACGAAGCTGGCGCTCTGATGGTGATCCGGAACGAAGATCAGGATCCCGATGATGACCGCCACCCCGAGCAGGTGCCAGCCAACGGAGATGTTGTTCATCAGCGCCAGGAACCGGTCGGCGAAGATGTTCACCAGTGTGTACAGCGCCAGGATGATCAGGAAGAGCAGGAAGGTCTCGGCCAGGATGTGCTGCGTGTCGGCGAAGTTGACGCCGAGGACATTGAGTCCGTAGAGGCTCAACAGGGTGTCGAGGAAGAACGCGCAGCCATACGCGACCGAGGCGACGATGCCCAGCAGCCCGACGATGTTGAACCAGCCGGTCATCCAGCTCCAGCCCTTGCCGCCGAGGTCGTTGGCCCACCAGTAGGGCCCGCCCGCGGTCGGGAACCTCGAGGTCAGCTCGGCCATCGAGAAGGCGACCATCAGCACGAAGAAGCACAGCACCGGCCAGCCGATCGACACGGCGATCGGACCGCCGTTCTGCCAGGCGAAGGCGAAGGTGGTGAACGTCCCAGCGAGGACGGAAATGATCGTGAACGAGATCGCGAAGTTGGTGAAGGCCGACCAACCGCGCGAGAGCTCCTGCTTGTAGCCCATCTCGTGAAGCCTGCGCTCGTCCTCTCGCACCGTCTCGTCGGGGACGGTCGGTTCTCCGACGCGTTGTCCGGGCACGGCTGCGTCCTCGGGCACGCCTGCGACGTCGTCGGCCATCTGGCTAGCTCACTCTCCCCTCATCCGCGGCGCTTGACCACGCGCCGCGATCAAATTGGTGTGATGATCCGACCTATGGATGGGGTGACCATACGCCCGCCGGCGGACGTCTGTCAACCCTATTTGCCGCAGATTGCGGGGTCGCGCTGGGCACGGCCCGAGCTGTGAGCCTGCTGCTCGGCATCGACGAGGGCACGTCCGCGGTCAAGGTGGTCCTCTTCGACACGGACCTGAAACCCGTCAAGGAGGCGCGGCGCGAGAAGCCGCTCACCCACCCCAAGCCTGGCTGGGTGGAGCAGGACCCCGAGGTGATCGTCGACGCGGTGGTGGGCGCGGTGGCGGAGCTGCTCGCCGACCGCGCCGACGTGGTGGCGTGCGGCCTCGACCACCAAGGCGAGTCGGTGCTCGCCTGGGACGCCGAGAGCGGTCGGGCGCTGACCCGGGTCGTCACCTGGCAGGACAAGCGTTCCCAGGAGGTCCTCGACCGGCTCGAGTCGGAGGGGCGCGCCGAGGAGATCCAGGAGCTCAGCGGGATGCCCCTCGACCCCTACTTCTCCGCAGGGAAGCTCGCCTGGCTGCTCGAGCACGACGACGAAGTTGCGAAGGCGGTCGAAGCAGGGACGGCGCGGCTGGGCACGGTCGACTCGTTCCTCTGCGACCGGCTCGGCGCCGGCTTCGCGACGGACTCCTCGACCGCGTCGCGCACCCAGCTCGGCGCGCCCGAGTGGGACCCCGCTCTGCTCGAGATCTTCGGCGTGCCGCGCGCCGCGCTTCCGGAGATCATGGACACGGCGGGTGACCTCGGCACCCTCCATCACGACTCGTGGCCCATCGAGCTGCCGCTGAGGGCACGCTTCGTGGACCAACAGGCGGCTCTGGCGGGCGCCGGGTGCGTTGAGCCGGGGCTCGTGAAGGCGACCTACGGCACCGGGGTGTTCGTCCTCGCGCACGCGGGGACCGAACGGCCGGAGCCCGGGGGCGGCCTCCTACCGACCGTCGCCTGGCGGATCAACGGGCGGGTGGAGTGGGCGATCGACGGCGGGGTGTTCACCGCGGGCGCCTTGCTCGAGTGGATGAGCCGGGACCTCGGCCTGGCGGCCGATCCGCCCGCACTCGCCGCGGCCGCGGCCGAGGTCGAGGACGGCGGCGGGGTTCGCGTGCTGCCGGCGCTCGCCGGGGTCGGGGCCCCGTGGTGGAAGTCCGAGGCACGCGCCGTGTTCGCGGGTATGACCTCGGGCACGCGGCCGGCGCACATCGCCCGTGCGGCGCTCGAGGGGATCGCCTGGCGGGTGGCCGACGTTGTCGACGTCGTACGCGAGACGGTTCCCGTCGAAGTCCTCCGGGTGGACGGCGGCCTGACCCGAGATACGACCCTGCTCCAGCTCCAGGCCGACACCGCTGGTGTGTCGGTGCAGCGCGGCGCCGTTGACGCCACCGTCGCCGGAGCCGCGGCGCTGGCAGCCGTCGGGGCCGGGATCTGGGGCTCCACCCTCGAGATCGCCGAGCGGATTCCGATTGGCGAGCGCACGGAGCCCCAGCGCGACGCGTCGTGGCGCGATGCGGCCCACGCGGAGTGGCGAGAGTTCGTCGAGCGCGCTGTCGTACTCTGATTCCGAGGAGCCCTTGCCCGACATCACTCGCATCACCCGGTTCGGATTCGTCAACGCCTACCTCGTCCGGGAGGACGACGGGCTGACCGTCGTCGACACGATGCTCTGGGGCGGCGCCAAGCCCATCCTGGCGGCGGCCGACCGGCTCGGTGCTCCGATCGTCCGCATCGCGCTGACTCACGCGCACGGCGACCACATCGGCTCGCTCGACGACCTCCACGCGGCCCTGCCGGACGCGGAGGTGATCATTTCCGCCCGCGACGCGCGGCTTCTGGACAAGGACGTGTCCCTGGATCCCGGCGAGCCCCAGGTCAAGATTCGCGGCATGGTCCCCGGGGCCAGCACCAAGCCGACGCGCACGGTCGGCGGCGGCGAGGCAGTCGGCTCGCTCGAAGTCATTCCATCGACCGGGCACACCCCCGGGCACATCGCCTTCCTGGACCGCCGCGACGGCACGCTGCTGTGCGGCGACGTGTACACGACGATCGGGAGCGTAGCGACCACGACCGGCCGAAACCTTCGCTTCCCCCTCGCCATCGCGGGGACCTGGCACGGGCCGACGGAGCTGGAGTCAGCGCGGGCCCTACGCGCGTTGGAGCCCAACCGCCTGGCCCCCGGCCACGGCAAGGTCGTCGAGTCGCCCGCAACCGCGATGGATGCGGCGATCGCCAAGGCGTCCTAGGCGCGTCAGATCAGCCCGGCGAGGATGTGCTCCGTGCCCTCGATGTGCTCTCGCATGATGGTCACCGCCTGAACGCCGCGGCCCCGGCGCAGCAGGGTCACGAGCCGGCGGTGCTGGGCGTTCGAGTGGGTCAGGACCTCCTCCGGGTGGGGGATCAGCGCGATCAGGCCGCTGACCTGCCCCTGAACCTCTGTCATCGCGGTCACGAGGCGGGGCGATCGGGCCGCCTCCGCCACCCCGATGTGGAAGCGGATGTCGGCCCGCCGGTAGTCCTCGAAGTCTTGAACCTCGGACATCCCCTTCACCAGGGCGTCGAGGACGTCCAGCTGCTCGTCGTCGGCCCGCTCCGCGGCCAGGATCGTCGCGCCGGTCTCGATCGCCACCCGATAGTCGAGCACTGCCCAGGCGTCGTCCCCGAGCGGCTGGCCGTTCTGCTCCGCGAGCGGCGGTCGTTCGGCGACGAACGTGCCGCCTGTGCGACCGCGGTGGGAAACCAGATGGCCGCTCTGCACCAATGTGGTCAGGGCCTGGCGGAGCGTCGACCGCGAGATCCGGAGCCGGGCTGCAAGGTTGCGCTCCGCGGGCAGCTTGCTGCCGGCGGGGAGCAGGCCCAGCCGGATGGCGGTTCCAAGCCGCTCGACGGTCTCCTCGAACGTGGTGGGAGGACGAACCGGCTTGAACACCGTCTCGAGGGCGGCGTCACGATCCATGAGCTTCCAGGCAACGGTACAGACGGAGTGACGCCCTGCCAACCGGCTGGCGGCATCACCGAGGTCCGCAACCGGATCGCCCGTAGTACAACCTTCGCCAGCGAGCAGCGGAAAGGCCACGGATGAGCGCCAACCTTGACTACGACGTCGCGATCGTCGGCGCCGGCGACGTCGGCGCGGCGATCGCCCGCGAGCTCTCGCGCTTCGACCTCCGCCTGGCCCTGATCGAGGGAGGGCCCGACGTGGGGGCGGGCACGAGCAAGGCGAACACCGCGATCCTCCACACCGGTTTCGACGCCAAGCCAGATACCCTCGAGGCGCGCCTGGTCGCGAGGGGACACGACCTGCTCATGGCCTACGCGGAGGAGGTGGGCATCCCGATCGAGCGGACCGGCGCCCTGCTGGTCGCGTGGAACGATGAGCAGCTGGACCGCCTCCCCGAGATCACGGAGAACGCACGGCGCTGCGGGTACGACCGTGTGGCCGAGCTTGGGGCCAACGAGCTCTACCGTCGCGAGCCGCACCTCGGCCCCGGGGCCGTCGGCGCCCTGGAGGTGCCCGACGAGCACATCGTCTGCCCCTTCACACCCCCGATCGCCTTCGCAACCCAGGCGGCGCTCGCGGGGGCGGAGCTGCGCCGGGGGGAGCGGGTGACCGGGATGGAGCGGATCGATGGCGGCTGGCGGCTCGCGACCTCGCGCGGCTCGGTGACCGCGGGCTGGGCGATCAACGCCGCCGGGCTGTACTCGGACGAGGTCGACCGGATGGCCGGCCACGGCGAGTTCACGGTCACCCCGAGGCGCGGCGAGTTGATCGTGTTCGACAAGCTGAGCCGGCGGCTCGTGAGCCACGTGCTGCTGCCGGTCCCGACGGCCACGACGAAGGGGGTCCTCGTGGCGCCCACGGTGTTCGGCAACGTGATCCTCGGCCCAACCGCGGTGGACGTCGAGCGCAAGGACGACACCGGCTCGACCGCCGAGGGTATCGCCCAGCTGCTCGACGCCGGGCGGCGCATCATGCCCACCCTGCTCGAGCAGGAGACGACCGCCGTCTACGTCGGCTTGCGTGCCGCCACTGAGCTCGCCGACTACCAGATCGCGGTCGACGGCGAGCGCGCCTACGCGTGCGCGGGCGGCATTCGCTCGACGGGGCTGACGAGCTCGATGGCGATCGCCGAGCACCTTCGGGACGAGCTCGACGTCGCCGGGCTGGCGCTCCGGGAGCGGCCCGAGGGACTGCCGTCAGTGCGGATGCCGAACATCGGCGAGGCCGCTCCCCGCCCCTACGCGCAGCCGGAGCGCATCGCCACGGACCCCGAGTACGGGCGCATCGTCTGCTTCTGCGAGCGGGTGACACGCGGGGAGATCCGCGATACCGTCGCCAGCCCGATCCCGCCCGTCGATCTGGACGGCCTGCGCCGCAGAACGCGCGTCCTGATGGGTCGCTGCCAAGGGTTCTTCTGCGGAGCTCACGTGGCGGCGCTCCTCGCCGAGCAGACGAGCGTGGAGGTAGACGACCTCCTGGAGACGCCGCGGTGAGCCCCGACGCAATCCGGCGCGAGGCGGTCGACGTCGCAATCGTCGGGGGCGGCCCGGCGGGGCTCGCGGCCGCGACGGCGCTGGCGCGGGGCGGGGCCGGACGGGTGGTCGTGCTCGAGCGGGAGGCCGAGCCGGGGGGGATCCCGCGCCACGCGCGCCATCAGGGCTTTGGGCTGCGCGACCTGCACCGCGCGATGTCGGGGCCCCGCTACGCGGCCCGCATTGCCGAGCGAGCGGCCGGCGGCGGGGCCGAGCTTCGAACGGAGGTGCAGGTCACGGACTGGGACGAGGACGGCGCGCTGGAGCTCACCGGTCCTACGGGCCGGACCACGATGACGGCTCGCGCCGTGATCCTCGCCACCGGCTGTCGCGAGCGATCGCGCTCCGCGCGGCTGGTCCCCGGCTCGAGACCCCAGGGGGTGATGACGACCGGGATGCTTCAACAGCTCGTCTATCTGCGCGGGGAGGTCCCCGGTCGGCGCGCGGTCGTCGTCGGAGCCGAGCACGTCAGCTTCTCGGCCCTGGTGACGCTTGCGCACGGGGGCGCCCGGGCGGTCGCGATGATCACCGAGCACCCGCGCCATCAGTCCCTGGCCGCTATCCGGGGCGGCGCGGCGCTTCGCTTTCGCACCCCGCTTCACACCCGCACCCGGCTGGCCGCCATCCACGGGCGACCCCGGGTGGAGGCGGTCGAGCTAGCCGACCTCGACACGGGCCGGACCAGCGAGCTGGCGTGCGACCTGGTGATCTTCACGGCCGTCTGGATTCCCGACCACGAGCTGGCCGTCCTCGGCGAGGCGGTGCTCGACCGGGCCACGGGCGGGCCCTCGGTCGACCCGGCGCTGCGGACGACTCGCGGCGGCGTGTTCGCCGCCGGCAACCTGCTCCAGGGTGCGGAGACCGCGGACGTGGCGGCGCTCAGTGGCAGCCATGTCGCCGCCGGGGTCATCCGGTACCTCGACGGCGAGCCCTGGCCGACCGCGCGGACTCCGATCCGGTGCGAGGCCCCCCTGGGCTGGATCTCCCCCAACGCGCTGACCGCGGACCCGTCGCACACGCTCGCTCCGCCCCGCGGGCGGTTCCTGCTGCGAAGCGGCGAAGCCCTGTCGCGCGCGGTGGTCGAGCTCTCCCAGGACGGACGCCAGCTTTGGCGCGGCCGGTTGAGACGCATCGGGCCGGGGCGCTCAACGCGGATTGCTGCCGACTGGACCCGGGGAGTGGACGCGCTGGGCGGGCCCGTATTCGCCCGGCTGCTGGCGGCGCGACGGCCATCCGGCGCGCCCAAGTAACGTCCGCCGGCATGAGCGCTGCCTTCGATGCCTGGGAGGTCGAGCTGCACGGCCATCGCGTGATCTATCGGATCGCGGGCAGCGGGCCGCCCGTTGTCCTGATCCACGGAATGGTGAACTCCTCGCAGCACTGGGAGGCGGTCGCGCTGCGCCTGGCAACGGACCACACGGTGATCGCCCCCGACCTGATCGGCCACGGGGACTCGGCGACCCCCAGAGGCGATTATTCCCTCGGCGCCCACGCGGCCGTGATCCGCGACCTGCTCGCCGTGATCGAAGTGGAGCGCGCGAGCATCGTTGGCCACTCGCTGGGCGGCGGCGTCGCGATGCAGTTCTTCTACCAGTTCCCCCAGCGCGTGGAGCGGCTCGCCCTCGTGTCGAGCGGCGGGCTGGGACGCGAGGTGAGTCCCATGCTCCGCGGCGCAGCACTCCCGGGCGCGTCGGTGGGGCTCTGGCTGGCCGCTCATCCGCGGCTCGTGGATGCGCTCTCGAGCGCGGGCGAGCGGATGCGCGCCCGCGGGTCCGGGCGGGGCGTCTACCTGCAGGCGATCGCGCGCGCCCTTCGGCCGCTGGGGCGTCCCGGCGCCCGCACGGCGTTCCTCCAGACCCTGCGTGCGGTGATCGACTTCCACGGCCAGCGGGTCAGCGCGCGCGACCGCCTCTACCTGTTGCGCGGCTTCCCGACCCTGGTCGTGTGGGGAGAGCGCGACCACACGATCCCGATCGAGCACGGTCGTTGGACGCACGGGGCGATTCCGGGTAGCCGCTTCGTCACCCTCCCTCGCGCCGCCCACTTCCCTCACCTCGAGGACCCCGAGGGGCTCGCCGCGGCGCTGGCGGACTTCCTCCGGACCACCGAGCCGGCCCGGATCGAGGACGCCGACTGGGGCGCGCTGCTTGCGCCTCGCGCTCGCCGCCGCCAGCGCGACGAGCGGCTCGCAGCGTAGGCGCCGCTACGTCACCGGCCGCGCCCGCGCGTCGACCGCTGTCGCCCCACGGCGCGCCGCGATCACGCTGGCGGCGGCGAATATGACGCCGGCCAGGAAGATCAGTGTCCCCATCACGAAGACCTGCGGCGGGATGCCCACCTTCACCGACCCGTAGACCCAAAGCGGGAAGGTCAGGGTCTGGCCGGCGACGAAGCTGGTGATGATGAAGTCGTCGATCGAGAGCGCGAAGGCGAGCAGCGCAGCGGCCAGGATGCCGGGGAAGATCAACGGGAAGGTCACCCTCCAGAAGGCGGTCCAAGGGTTCGCGCCCAGGTCCTGCGCCGCCTCGACGAGCGACTCGTCGAGATCCGCGAGCCTTGCCTGAAGGACGACGATCACAAAGGCCACGTTGAATGCGACGTGGGCGATCAGGATCGTCGTCAGCCCGCGCGGCACTCCGAAGTAGACGAAGAACCCGAGCAGCGACGCGCCCACCACCACGGAGGGGGCAGCCACGTCGGCGAGGATCACGAGGTCCCCGGCACCTCGACCTCGGAACCTGTACCGCGAGAGGGCGATCGCCGCGGGGGTGCCGAGCGCGGTCGCGATCAGGGTGCTCAGGGTCGCGATCTCGATCGAGTGGACCAGCGCCGTCGTCAGGTCGGGGATGTCGAACAGGTGCCGGTACCACTCGGTGGTGAACCCCTTCCAGGCGAAGGTCAGGCGGTCGTTCGGCGCCTGGTTGAACCCGTACAGCACCATCACTCCGATCGGGATCAGCGTGTAGAGGATCACCAGGGCCGAGTAGCTCGGCAGGACGAACCGCGTCCAGCGCCTTCCCGCTTGCGCCGGCGCCTGGCCCCGGGCGGCTTCGCTCGCCGCCTCCATTACACGTACTCCTGAATCGATCGGGTCCCGAACGCCCGCGCGTACAGGTACATCCCCGCCAGCAGGGTCACCATCAAAATGAGGGCGAGGGCCGAGGCAACCGGATAGTTCGAGTTCTGGACGTACTGGGTCTGGATGATGTTGCCGATCATGGTCGTGCTCGGCCCGCCCAGGATCGCGGCGCTCACGTAGTCGCCGACGTTCGTGATCGCGACCAACAGCACGCCGGCGTAGATCCCCGGCGCGGACAGCGGCAGGATCACCCGGAGGAAGCGCTCGACCGGGCTTGCGTAGAGGTCAGCGGCCGCCTCGACATACGACCGGTCGATGTTCTCGAGCGCGACGTAGAGCGGCAGCGCCATGAACGGCAGCGCGTCGTAGGTGAGGCCCGCGACCACCGCCGTGGGCGTCGAGAGGACGTGGAGGCTCTCCGGGACGAGGTGCAGGTCCTTCAGGGTCCCGAGCACGATCCCCTGGTCGGCGAGGATGAACTGCCACGAAAGGATCCGGATCACGAACGAGACGAAGAACGGGAGGAGCACGAGGAACAGGAGCGTCGACTTGTAGCGCCCGCCGCGAAATGCGATCCAGTAGGCGACCGGGTACATGACCACCAGAGCGATCACCGTCGACAGCCCCCCGTAGAGGAACGAGCGGCCGAACTGCGTCGAGTACTGGTTGATGACGTCCGGATAGACGCTGAAGTTCCAGGTCAGTGTGAAGCCGTCCACCGAGTTCCCGGTCATCAGCGAGACGGAGAGGATCGCCACCAGCGGGACGACGAAGAAGACGGCAAGCCAGGCCCCGGCGGGCAGGCCCAGCAGGTATGGAACCGACCACCGGCGCAGGCGGGCGGCTCGGGCGGTCATACGCCGGCGTTCACGACTGGAAGATCGGGTCGAAGATCGAGGTGTAGAGGTCGTGGTCCGCGACGCCCTTGAAGTCGTAGTACTTGCGGAAGCGGCGCTGCATCGACTTCGGCGGGAACACCAAGGGGCTGTCCGCCACGGTCGGGTCGTCGAGGCGGTTCCTGATCACCTTCTTCGCAGCCGGCACCGGGCACAGGTAGTTCACCCAGTCCTCGATCATCGCCTCGACCGGAGGCTGGTAGAAGAAGTTGATCCACTCCATCGCGTCTACGGGATGGGCGGCGTGCAGCGGGATGAGGCAGTTGTCGTGCCAGAGCATCGCCCCCTCCTCCGGGACGACGAACTTCAGGTTCGGATAGCCGGAGAGGTTGGCCTGGAAGATGTCCCCAGACCACGCTTGGCTGATCCACGTGTCCCCGTCCTCGAGCGCCTTGATGTAGCTCTGGTCGTAGTACTGGCGCACGATCCCCGCATCGCGCTGCTTCGCGAGGAGGTCTGCCGCGCGGTGCCAGTCGTCCGGGGTCGACTTCGTCTGATCGTCCATCCCGAGCGCGAGCATGCCGATCGCGCCAAGCTCGGTGTCGTCGGCCATCATCCCGACCTTTCCCTTGAAGGCGGGGTCCCAGAGGTCCTTGACGCTGGTGATCTCGCGCCCCGTCATGCCGGGGTCATAGGCGATCCCCGTGAGCCCCGACTGCCAGGAGGCGCTGTAGCGGTTGCCCGGGTCAAACGGCGGATCGCGCGCGATCGATCCGGCGTAGCGGTGGAAGTTGGGCATCCGCGACTGATCGAGCGGGATCAGCCAGCGGTTCTGGATCAGCTGGGTCAGCTCCCAGCCGTCGCTGATCACGATCAGGTCGTAGCCGATCGACTGTCCGGCGGCGAGCACCGGGCTGATCTGCGCGAAGAAGCTCGGGTTGTCCTGGATCACCGCCCTGTAGTTGACGCTGATCCCCGTCTGCTTCGTGAACAGGTCGATCGACGGGTGGTCGCCGCCGTGTGCGCTGTCGATGTAGAGCGGCCAGTTGGCCCAATCGAGGACCCCGGCCTTGTGCTGCTGCGCCCAGAACACGGACCAGTTGACGTTCTCCGCTCCAGTGCCCCGGGTGCCGGCGATCCCGCACGCGTCCAGGAACCCCATCAACCCGACCCCGGCAGCCCCCGCTCCAGCGGCGCGGAGGAGCCTTCTGCGCGAGAAGCGCCCTTCCGTGATGCCCCGCAGGAATGCCGGATCGACATCGTCGTTCATGACTGCCTCTCCAACGACTGATCGTACCTCCAGCCGCTCCACTGCGACACGCTGAGGACGATCGCCGGGCCCTCGGGCGGGTCTTTGACGTACTGGGGATAGCGCTTGGCGAGGAGCCGGGCGACGCGACCATGCTCCGACGAGCCGGGATCCTCCGACCGCGCCGCGCCGTCGGCCCTGGCCCACCACAGCCTTGTCCAGTCGTCGTCGTAGGTATCGACCAGGGCGCTCGCCCACGGGTTGGCCGCGATGTTCTCCAGGCGGCGCAGCTTGCCCGCCCGCTTGGGCTTGTGGTCGACGGCGGTCACGATCCGGTCGCCGTCGAGCGCGAAGCAGATGGGCACCAGATGCGGGCGGCCTTCGGCGTCAGCAGTCGCCAGGCGCGCCACGCGGGCAGTGGCGAACAGCGCCCGGGCTTCGGCGGCCGTCATTCGGAGCGCCGGTACTCCTCGACGAACTTGGCGAGCCGGTCGAGGCGGCCCTCTGCCTCATCCCGCGCCACGGGGGGCACGGACAGGATGCATCGCGTCACCCCGGCCTGCCTGTATGCGCTGACCACCTCCGGCTTGGCAGGCACCCCAAAGAAGCTCACCCCCGGCGTCTGCTTGCCGGCCGAATCGGCGAGCCGCCCGAGCTCCGCGATGCGCGATTCGAGCGCTTCCGCGCTCGGGGTGTGGTTGGGCATCCACTCGTCGCCGAACGCGACCACGCGCTCGAGCACGCCCTCGCCGGTGCCGCCCACGAGCACGGGCGGGTGAGGCTCGGCGACCGGCTTCGGCCAGGACCAGATGGGATCGAAGTCGACGTAGCGTCCGTGATAGCTGGGCTCGTCCTGAGTCCAGATCGCCTTCATCGCCTCGATGCGCTCCCGCATGACCCCGAAGCGCCGGGCGGCATCGGTGCCGTGGTTCGCCATCTCCTCGACGTTCCAGCCGGCGCCGACGCCGAATAGGAAGCGCCCGCCAGATAGCCGGTCGACCGACGCCACCTCCTTCGCGGTCGTGATCGGGTCGCGCTCGACCACGAGGCAGATGCCGGTTCCCACCCTCAGTCGCTCGGTTGCCATCGCGGCCGCGGTGAGCGCGACGAACGGGTCGTAGGTGTGCCAGTAGTAGTCCGGGAGCTCGCTGCCGGCCGCGTAGGGTGTCCGGCGGCTCACCGGGATGTGAGTGTGCTCGGGGAAGAACA
Organism: Solirubrobacterales bacterium; assembly: GCA_050697075.1. Lineage (GTDB taxonomy): Bacteria > Actinomycetota > Thermoleophilia > Solirubrobacterales > 70-9 > AC-56. The sequence continues at coordinate 33,326 of JBOGZC010000006.1, forward strand.
GTGACTCGAAGCCGCGCGCCTCGACCATCCGCGCGAGCTCGTCCGGAGCCACCGCATAGTCCGCGGGGAACATCAGCACCCCGAAGTCCATGCTTGGACCCTACAGATGCGTCGCCGCGTCCTGGCACACTTCGCGCGTGCTCGACGAGCGTCTGGTGAGGGCCCTTCACGTTGAGGCGCTTCGGCGTCAGGAGCTGCACGCGGAGCGCGCCCCACACGTCCTGTTCCAGGCTTCGACGATCGGGGCCCTTCTGGAGGGCGCCTACGACGGCGACGTGACCTTCGCCGAGCTCGCAGAGCACGGCGACCTCGGGCTGGGGACGCTGAACGCGCTCGACGGGGAGATGATCGCGGTGGAGGGACACTTCTTTCGCGCCGACGTGGACGGGGCGATCACCGAGATCGATCCCGACGCGCGATCGCCGTTCGCGGTCCTGGTCTGGTTCGTGCCCCCGATCGACTTCGAGCTGGGCGACCCGGTGACACATGACGCCTTTCTGGCCGCGCTCGACCGGCGAGTACCCGGTGGCACCGCGGCTTTCGCGGTTCGGATCGACGGGGAGTTCGAGCTGATCAAGGCGCGCTCGGTTCCCCGCCAGAGCCCGCCGTACAGGCCGTTGGCGGAGGTGGTCGGCGACCAGCACGTGTTCGAGCTCGCACAGGCCCAAGGAACGATGGTCGGCTTCCGCTTCCCCGACTACAGCGAGGGGATCGAGGTAAGCGGCTACCACCTCCACTTCATCTCCGCCGATCGCTCCCGGGGAGGCCACGTGCTCGAGTGCACGCCTCGGCGGGCTCGCGTGCGGATCGACCCCGCCGCGGATCTCCACGTGGAGCTTCCAGCGGGCGTGGACCTGTCGGCCCCGGGGCTCAGCCGAGAGACGCACGAGGCAATTGATCGCGTGGAGCACGCCGGCTAGCGCTCCGCCTCCAATTCGGAGATCATCTCGGCGAACCCGTGCCCGTCGCGGCCCCCAGCCCCGCCCGCACCAAGCTGCTGATCGCGGCCCTGACCGTGCTCGTGGCCGGCGTGGCCCTGTGCGTGGACCGCAACCGAAGCGGCGACCTCTACCTCCAGCTCTTCAGCGGGCGGTTCATCAGCGCGCACGGATTCGTCACCCACGACCCCTTCCCGACGATCAGCGAGGGGCGGCCGTGGCTGAACCAGCAGTGGCTCTCCGAGCTCGGCTTCTACGCGGCCGCCAGGTCGATCGGCATCACCGGACTCACCGTTCTCTACGGATTGCTGATCGCGGCGCCCCTCGCCCTCGTCCTGTACTGCATCCGCCGCAAGGGTGCGTTCCTGATGATCGCCACCGCCGCCGTCTACATCCCCGGGATCCTGGCGATCGTCCACCCGCGGGCGGCGGGCTTCACGCTGCTGGCGTTCTGCGTCCTCGTCGCCCTCGTGCTCGCCGCGTGGCGCCCTCGCCCGATCGGGGCCGGCGAGCGCCGCCTCCATTGGGCCCTGATCGGGATCCCCCTGCTGTTCGGGCTGTGGGCGAACCTCCACGGGGGCTTCGTCGCCGGCCTCCTGCTGATCGCCCTGGCGACCGTCGGACTCGTCCTGGACCGATGGCGAGGGCTTCCGGACCCGATTGCCAGCCACCGCCTCGCGCTGTTGGCATTGATGGGGCTGGTGGCCACTGCCATCGTCACCCTCGCGACCCCGCTCGGGACGGCGATCTGGGCCTACGTTTTCAGCTTCCGGAACCCGGCGATCTCGCTGGCGACGACCGAGTGGGAGCCGGCGACCAAGTCGCCCCCCGCGATCGCCTACCTCCTGATCGTGACCGCTCTGGCGGCCTGGCTGTGGTGGCGATCGCCGAAGCCACGCCGGCTGATGCCGCCACTCGTGGTCGGCGGCTTCCTCGTGTTCGCCGCTCTCTCGATGCGCAACCTGATCTTCGTCGCCCCCGCCCTGGCGTTCCTGATCGCCTGCTCGGCGCCCGACCGCTCCACGCCCCATCCTCGCGCCCTGGTGGCCCTCGCCGCCGGCGCCGCGCTCGGGGCCGTCGTCGCCTACGCCGCGATCCTCGGCCCGGCGCGAAACGACGCGCCTGGGTTCGCCGCCGTTCGCTACGCGCTGAAGCACCCGCCGAAGCACGGGCGGATCGCCGCATACGCCGGTGCCAGCTCCTACGTGCTGTGGCGCTCGCCCAGGACGCCGGTGGTGATCGACGGCTGGCTCGAGCACTTCAGCCCCGCCGAGCTCCGCGGGAACTACGGAATCCTGCGCGGCTGGCACCGGAACCCGACAAGGCAGGTCGATCGGCTGCACGTGGGTGGCGTGATCGCCCACCTGCCGGGCGCGATCGAGGCGCTCAAGGCCCATGGCTTCAAGGTCGCCTACGCGGGCGGCGGCAGCGTCTACCTCGTGCGTCGCGGCGTCTGAGCGCGTAGCCTTTGGGCGCCATGGGAACCCTGGAGGCAAGCTGGACGGTCGAGATCGAGGCGCCGCGCGAGCGCTGCTATGAAGTCGCCGCCGACGTGGAAAGCTCCCCCGAGTGGCAGGGGACCCTGAAGGAGGTGGAGGTGCTCGAGCGCGACGCGCAGGGGCGGGCGTTGGTCGTCGAGACGCTCTCCGACGCGATGGTCAAGAAGGTCCGCTCCTGGCTTCGCTTCTCGTATGACCCGCCCGGCGGGCTGAGCTGGGAGCAGGAGAAGGGCGACACCAAGTGGCTCACCGGCTCGTGGACCTTCGAGGAGCTGGCCGAGGCACAGACCCGGGCTACCTACGGCCTTCGCACCGACCCGGGACGCGTCCTGGGCCTGCTCCTGCGGGGGCCGGTCGAGGGGAAGGTGAAGGAGCTGCTCACCAAGAGCGCCGCGGAGGGGCTCAAGCAGCACCTCGAGTCCGGCTGAGGTCGGCCCGCGCCGGCTAGGCCCGACCCGCCTCGAGCAACCGGCGCAGGAACCGCTGGGTCTCGGGGCGCTCGGGCTCCGTGAGGACGCGCTCCGGGGGGCCAAGCTCGACGATCCGGCCGTCGTGGAGGAACCCGACCCGATCGGCCACCTCGCGGGCGAAGCCCATCTCGTGGGTGGCGATGATCATCGTCACTCCCTCGGCCTTGAGGTCGCGGACGGCATCGAGCACCTCGCCGACGAGCTCGGGGTCCAGAGCGCTCGTCACCTCGTCCAGAAGGAGAGCCCGGGGCCGGCCGGCGAACACGCGGGCGATGGCAACGCGCTGCTGCTGGCCGCCCGAGAGCTCGTCCGGGTGATCGTCGCCGCGACCCGTGAGGCCAAAGCGCTCCAACAGGCGGCGCGCGCGCTCCTCGGCCTCGGCGCGAGAGGCACCGTGGGCCCTCCGGTCGCCGAGCACGATGTTCTGGAGCGCGGTCAGGTGCGGAAACAGGTTGTACGCCTGGAAGACGAGGCCCAGCCGGCGGCGGACCGCGACCGGGTCCACGGAGGGGTCCGTGATCACCTCGCCGTCGAGGAAGATGTCGCCGTCGTCGATCTCCACCAGCAGGTCGATGCACCGAAGCAGCGTGGACTTCCCCGAGCCGGAGGCGCCGATGAGCGCGACCGCCTCGTGCTCGGCGACCGCGAGGTCGATCCCCCGCAGCACCTCGAGGTCGCCGAAGGACTTGGTGACACCACGAAGCTCGAGGACCGGCGCGCCCATCAGCGCGTCCTGCCTCCAAGGCCCGTCCGGTCGACCAGCCGGGCCAGGGGGACCGTGACGCAGAGATAGAGCAGCGCCGCCGCCATCAGGGGCGTGTAGTTGAACGTCGAGGCGGTGATCACCTGGGCCGTTTGAAACGCCTCCGCGACCCCCAGGAGCGAGACCAGCGCAACGTCCTTCTGCAGCGCGATGAAGTCGTTGAGCAACGGGGGCCCGACCCGACGGATCGCCTGCGGGAGGATCACGTATCTGAGCGCCTGTGCCTCGGTCAACCCGATCGCGAGCGCCGCGTCGCGCTGGCCGCGGTGGACGGAGCGAATCCCGGCCCGATAGACCTCGGCGACGTACCCGCCGTAGGACAGCGTCAGCGCGATGCCCCCGAGCACGATCGGATCCGTGGGCAGCCCGCTGAGCTCGAGCGCCGGGATCCCGAAGCCCACCAGGTACACCAGGATGATCGTCGGGATGCCGCGGAAGAGGTCGACGAACACGGTGGCAAGCAGGCGCAGCGGGAACAGCGCCGGCGCCCGGCTCGTGCGCACGAGCGCGATGGCCAGGCCGAGCACCAGCACGACCGCCTCGACCACGCAGAACAGCTTGACGTCGAGCCAGAAGGCGGAGAGAACGTCAGGGAAGGCGTCGCGGAACGCGCTCCAGGAGAAGAACGTGTCGCGGACGGCGGGCCAGCCCGGGCTGGTAAGGACGAGCGCCGCAAGCCCGCCGAGCACCACCACGGTCGACACCGCCGCGATCGTCTGGCCGCGGCGGGCACGGTGCCGCTTGGCCGCCTCCCGCGCCGCGCGGCGGTCCACCGTGACGGCGTCCGCGCTCACGCGCGGGATGCTCCCAGCGCGACCGGCGGCAGCCGCGCGGTCTCGCCCGGATCAGTGCAGGACGGGCGCCTTGGCGGCCTGGCTCATCCAGCGAGTCTGGATCTGGCCAAGCTTGCCCGAGGAGCGAAGGCTGTCCACCGCCTGCGAGATGCAGCTCGTGAGCGGCGAGTCCTTGTCCAGGAGGGCGCCCCACTGGTCCCCTCCGGGGGCGCTGAACTGGCCGACAATCGTCGCGTCCGGCACCTGCGCCGCGGTCAGATACAGGGCGGTGGGCAGGTCGACCACCACCGCGTCCACCTGCCCCTCCTTGAGCGCAGTGACCACGTCGTTGGAGTTGTTGAAGATCTTCGGCTGGGTCGAGGGCTGGATCTGGGCGTTGACCGCGTCCAGGCTCGTGGTCCCGATTTGGACGCCGATCGTCGTGTCCTGGAGGTCGGCGAGCGAGGTCGCGCTGGCCGCGGAGGAGCCCTTCGAGGCGACCACGGCCTGGTTGGCCGTGTAGTAGGGGGAGGAGAAGTCAACGTGTTGCTCGCGCGGGGGCGTGATGGAGATCTCGTTGACGTCGAAGTCGAAGTCCTTGGGGCCAGGGGCGTAGGAGGAGTTGAAGGGCTCGGTCACCCAGTTGACCTGGGAGCTCTTGAAGCCGAGCTGATCCGCGATCGCATAGGCGACGGCGCTCTCGAATCCCTTGCCGTTGGTCGGGTCGTTGTCCTCGAAGTAGGGCGGATAGGCCGGCTTGTCGGTGGCCACGGTGAGCTGCCCCTGGGTGTGGGTCTGGAGCTGGTCGGCCTTGCAGTTGGCCGCCGTCGTCGCGGTGGTGGAATCGCTGGAGGAGCTGCCGCAACCGGCCAGGAGCCCGAGAGCGAGCAGGGCAACGGGAGCGGTGATGGCGGGGAGGCGGACCATGGGGCGGCGCCGGTGGCGTCCGTGCGTGATCCTATGCGACTCGGATCCGGCGCGCGGCCGCGAGCGGTCTAGCCCTTGGTGGGGAGACTCACGGTGAGCTTCGACACGTTGATGCTCACCGGGAAGTTCCCGGCCTGGTAATAGGGGGAGTCCTTGCCGAGCAGCTCGAGCTGGACGGTGTGCCCGGCGGCGAACCGATACCCGTTGCCGTGAAGCTGGAACGTGATCTTCCCGGACTGGTTCGACTTCAGGCTGTAGACGCCGCGGCTGATCAGCCGCTGTGTGTCGTCCATCGGCGAGATGTCCCAGAGTCGAGCGTCGATCTGGCCGAACTGCCCCGTGGCGGCGACGTTTGCGGTGATCTTCGGGAGGCCGAGCATCGTGAAGCTCTTCGTCACGTTGCGCTGGTAGGTGGCGACATTCGACTCGTTGGTCTTTGAGATCGTCTTGCAGGAGTCGCTCGTGCCGGCGATCGGATCGAACGCCTGCGCCACCGAGGGGGTTCCACCGACGGACGTGAACGTCTTGGTGGCGGGACCACCGAACGTGAAGTGGCCCGTTTGGATCGCGGGCCAGCTGGCCGCCTTGAACGGGCCGCCGTCAGGCGTGGTGCTGGGGCAGGTCTGGGTGAACGCGGTCACCGACCCGGGGGCCGGAGCCTTGCCCGGCCCGCCCTTCAGGAAGTGGGCGAAGAAGCCCGCACCCTGGTTGGAGAAGTAGAGGTTGGTGGCGGGCTTGTTGGAGCCGCGGCTGTGACCCAGGTCGCCGAACTGGAGGCTCACGGGGAAGTCCTTGCCGTATCGGGACCGAACGTCGTTGTACATGCGGAGCGCATGCTCCGGCGGGAAGAGGTCGTCGGTCCAGCCGTTCTGGATCAAGAGCGGCGCCGGGCGTGAGTGATTCGGGAGGAACCCGATCGCGTAACCGTCGTGGTAGAGGTAGGTGCTGTTCAGAGCCGCCTTGGCGGCAGGAGACAGAGGCTGGCCCGCCTGCAGGTAGGCGAAGTTCTGATTGATGTTCGCGTCGGCGTTCGTGCACGGACTCGAGGCCGGCGCGCCACCGCAGTAGTACCCGGTCGCCTGACCCAGCGCGTAGAGCCCGCCGACGTAGCTCTGGATCGTCACCCCGGTCGGGTTCAGGCTCTGCTTGAAGGGGGCGACCTGGGTGTCGAGGAAGCGCCCGTTGGGAAGCAGCGCGTCGATCAGGTCCGACCAGGGCCACCGCGGATAGGCGGCGCGGATCGCCATCGGCTTTCCGTCGGGGCTGCGCCACGGGACGAGCTTGCCGTCCGGCCTGCGGATCTTGTCGCTCAGCATTGCGAGCTCAACGCTCTGCCCACCCCCGTAGGAGATCCCCGTCACGCCGATCGCCTGGGGCTTTGTGATCCCCTCGTCGGCCAGGAGCCCCAGCAGATATTGGGTGTCGCGGGCCTCGTAGCGGGTGTCGGCCAGGCGGATGTAGCCCTTGCCACAGGGCCCCGCGTGGTCGCCGCTCGGCCCTCCGCCGCATGAGTTCCCGAACCCGCGAGCCGTGTAGTTGAGGACCGCGTACCCCTGGCGCGCGAAGAAGTTGTTGTTGTAGTGGGCGCCCGGCGAGGTGGACTCGAAGTCGGTCTTGCTGCCCCCCCAACCGTGCATCATCACGATGGTCGGGAAGGGCCCGTGCCCGGTCGACGGCAGGGTGACGTCGGCGTCGAGTGGGACGCCGTCGAACGTCGGAACGCGGTGAGCGGAGTTCACCGTCGGGCAGAACCGCACCCCGTTCTGGGTGGTGCACGAGTGGCCGAAGGGCGCTGGTGGAGAAGCACTCGCGGACCCAGTGAACGCGATCAACGCGACCAGCGCGCCGACGATCCCGGTCAGGGCCCGCACAACCGCTGCCTGTCTGGACTGCACCTCTCCCAAGCCGAGGGGCACCTTACCAGTCCGGCGTCGGGCCGACGCCAGATGCACCGCCCATAGCTTGGACCCTGTCGCGCCGGGCTCAGCGGTGGCCGTTGAACGAGATCACCTGCTGGATCCCGCTCGGGCGGTTCGTGTACCGCATCGTGGTGGACAAGAGCCCGGGGGCGAAGTGGATTCGCTCCGCGGTCGCGTCCGCGCGCCACGCGTACGGGTTCGACGTGCCCTGGTCGGCCGTGAGCTGCGCCCCGGCGGCCGCGATCGCATGCCACACCGCCTTCTGGCAGCGCTGCCTGTCGCCGTGGCCGCAGTACTCGTTCTGGAACGGCTGTGCCACGGGCTTGCCCAAAAGCGCGCGGATGTCACGGTCGAAGTACTGGTACCAGCCGTCGTACTGCCCGCCCGGAGGCTGATCGAACCGCGAGAACAGCGAGTCGAGCTCGTCGAGCTGGGAGCCGAGCTGGGGCCTCATGAACGCATCGGCGATCTTCGGCCAGGCGGCGTCCATGACGGCCGCGCCGGGGTCGTCGATCTTGCCGTCCAGGTTCTTGTCCAGCCGGCTGCCGCCGTGCTGGCGCCAGCCGATCAGCACCTTCAGCATCGTCGCGGCCTGCGCATTGGGCGCCGAGGAGCCCTTCAGCAGGCTAGCCAGGAGCGGCACGGTGTCGATCGTCCGCACGTCCTGGGTGGCGGCGCCGTTCATCGCTGAGGCGACCGACGCGAGGCTCCACTTGCCCTGCGAGTTCTGGAGTCGGGACAGGTTCCGGTCCAACATGTCCACGCGCGCAACCGAGCCGTTGCCGCCCCAGTTGTCGTCCGCCGCGCCGAAGCCGTGGGCGGAGATGTTGTTCCAGTTGGTCATCGTCCCGTCGGCGGGATCGATGCCGTGGATGTGCTGGCCCTTGTTCAGGAAGCCCTGCCACTCGTACTGTCCGGTCCCAACCGTGGGCAGGCCCGGATCGACGGTCTTCGGCCGAACTGGCAGCCTGCCGCTCGTGAACTCCGCGACGTGCTTGCTGTCGATGTAGAAGGAGTTGAACGTCTGCGGAGTGAGCGACGCCGCATCGAAGAACGACTGCGGGTCGTGGACCTGCCCAGTCGAGAGGCGGCGGAAGAAGAGCTGGTCGAGCACGTCCTTGCCATAGCTCGAGCGCTTATAGGAGATCGCCACCTCCCGGCCCTTGATCGTCGCGTAGCCGATCACCGGCCCGTGCACCGTGGTCAGGAACTTCACCGGGTCACCGTTCAGCGTGCCAGCGTTGAAGGTCTGCATGCTCCTGCAGGTGCCCTTGTACCGGTACTTCTTCTCGCTGCCGCCGCAGAGGGTCTCCGCGTACTGATCGATGATGTCGCCGCTCGAAGAGGTCAGCGTGGTGGCGAAATCGACGCCGCGGCCGATCAGCATGTAGCCAGGGAACGGCGCCGAGGTGGCGCCGCGCCACACCAGGCCCGGCGCGTGCATGTCGATCTCGTAGGTGAAGCCCGGGAAGAAGTAGCCGATCTGCGGCCCGCCGACCATCAGCGGGTGGCCGGTCGTGGAGCTCTTCGCGTCAATCATCAGCGTGTTGCTCGCCCGGGTGGGCTCGGAGGCCACCTTCTTGGGCATGTCGCGCTTGGCGGCCGCCGGGGTGGAATGGAAGCTGCCCGGGTCGAGCACGGCGCTGCCCGGAGCTTGGTCGGGGATCCCTCCGTAGTGGAAGGTCCCGTCGACCGTGGTCGGGCTGTCGGGGTTGCGGAACTGCCGAAGATCGTTGAAGACGCTCTTGCCCCTCACCTTTCCGAGGCGATGCTCGAGCCCGCCGAGGAACTGGGAGCGCCGGGCCTCGTCGCCGCCCCCCTGGCCCACGAACTGACCCTTGACCGCGTTCAGCGCATAGACGTCGTTCCGCGTCCAGGGCGCCGTGGAGGGGCTGTGGATCGCCAGGTAGTCATTGATCCCGGAGATAAACGTGTCGATGTCGTGAAGCACGGCCACTCCCTCCGGGCCAGCCTGCTGGAGGACCTGGGTCTGCTTTGAGACCACGGCCTCGGTCTGGGCGCTCGGCTGGAAGTTCTTCAGGCCCGCGATCAGGCTGATCGCATTCAGCCCGGGGGCGTCGATCGCGGCAACACGTCCGTTGAAGCGCGCCTGCTGAAGGAGCAGGCCGCGATCCTCGGCCTCGAGCCAGCCGGCCGCCCAGATGCCGCCGTCATACGTCGTGGAGTGCACGTGGGGAACGTCGAACTTGTCGCGGGTGATCGTCACGCCGGGGTGGGGCACGGACTCGACCGTGCCCGGCCCGTCGGTGTCGATCCCGAAGCGCTCCGACTTGAAGTACTGGTTGAAGTCGGCGTTCGTGACGTGGTCGAAGAGCGGCGTGAGGCCGTCATACATGAGAGCCTGCGTGTCGGCACCCGGGCCGGGCGTGCCGTGCTGCCCTGCGGGGATGATGTTGCGGGCAGTTTGCGCGTAGTCCTTCGCCGCCGCCGACTGGGCGCCCAAGGCGACCACGACGACGACCCCCGTGAAAACCCTCACCCAACGTGCCATCCAGCGCTCTCCTCTCCCAGCTTCCTTGCCGATCCCCCAACGGGTCTGGCGTCGAAACCATACAGCCCCACCGACGGGCCGGGCGGTGACGCGCTACGTGCTGTCCCGCCGAGCGCCCCACAGCGCCACGGCCATCGCGACGATCCCAAGCCCGATCAGGGTGGCAAGCGCGCGCTGTCCCGCCGCCTGCTCCGCGTCCTGCCCCAGAGCGTGCGCCAACAGGATGATGAAGGTGGTGATCGCGGCCGTGAACAGCGCGTACTCGATCGCCAACAGGGCGTAGGAGAAGGCAGCGGCGAGCGCGATCGCGAGGGCCTCCACGACGTCGAGCCCGCCAATCAGCATGGCGAGCGGGGTGGCGAAGGCCAGCCCGGCGAGGGTCCCGGCCGCCCGCATGGCTATCCGCTGGATCGTCTCATCCGGCTCCGGCCGCAGGACGAAGAGGACCGTCAGCGGCACCCAGTATCCGTGCGCGCCGAGATCGACCACGTTGTAGAGGCCGACGCCGAGCCCCAGGGCCGTTCCCCAGCGCAGCGCGTGCCTCAAGCTGGTGGACCGGAGGGTGAGGTTCTCGCCCAGCGCGCGCCGAGCCCGACCGAGCCCGGCGTGGAGGTCGATCGGCTCGGCGGCGCGATCGCGAACCCACGCGGCGGCGGAGATGAGGGCCTGCAGCAGGACGCCGGCGCCACCGAGTAGCAGCGCCTCCGGCGCCTGTGCAGGGGTGAGCGACAGGCCCTGCCCCAACAGCAGCGCGAGCACGCAGGTCAACCCAACGACCGCGAGCCGCGGCGACACCGCTACCGACATCCCGGCGATCGAGGCGAACCCGGCCATCGTCAACGCGGCGAGCAGACCGTGGTCGCCGGTCAGCGCCCCGAGCGCCCCAGCGGCGCCGATCGCCGGGGCACAGAGAAGCTGCCAAACCACCCGGGTGCGCGGGGGGGCGTCGAAGGCGATGAACCCGGCGAGCACCGCACCGGTCGAGATCGCTCCGCTGACGGGTGCGTCGAGCTCGAGGTCCAGGAGCATCGCAACCCCCACCGGGGTCGCGACGAGGAGCCCGCGTCGCAGTGACGGGAGCACGGGTGCACGCAGCTGCCAGGCGCTCGGGATTCGCTGGATGCGCAGAACGTATGCGCCAGCCCCGACCGATTTCGCCGTCGATCCGCTCCCGCCGTCCTCCGGGAGCGGGAAGTAGCATCGCGCGATGGGCTGGGAGGCCGAGATCGATGAGCTTCGACGCCGCGAGGCGCTCGCTCGCGAGCTCGGCGGCCCCGAGCGCGTGGAGCGACAGCACGCCAGCGGACGGCTGACGGTCCGCGAGCGGATCGACCGGCTGATGGATCGCGACTCCTTCCACGAGACGGGCGCAATCGCTGGCGTCGGCACCTACGACTCCACGGGCGAGCTCGAGGCCTTGCGGCCGGCCAACGTCGTCATCGGCCAGGGGCGGATCGAAGGCCGGCGGGTGGCCATCCAGGGCGATGACTTCACTGTCCGGGGCGGCGCCGCGGACGCCGCGATCTTCCGCAAGGCGGTTTACGCGGAGCGGCTCGCCAACGAGCTGCGGATCCCGCTCGTTCGCCTCGTCGACGGCACGGGCGGCGGGGGCAGTGTCAAGCAGCTCGAGCAGCTCGGCTTCACCTACGTGCCCGAGGTCCCCGGGTGGGAGCTTGCCGTCGAGAATCTCTCATCGGTGCCGGTGGTCGCCGCCGCGCTTGGCCCGTGCGCGGGCCTCGGGGCAGCGCGAGTGGTCGCCTCGCACTTCAGCGTCATCGTCCGCGACACCGCCCAGCTCTTCGTCGCGGGGCCACCGGTGGTGGCGATGGCGGGGATGGGCGAGGCGCCGGACAAGGAGGAGCTCGGCGGCGCGCGGGCCCAGACCGCCGCCGGCGCGGTCGACAACGAGGCCGTCGACGAGGAGGACGCATTGGCGCAGGTGCGGCGGTTCCTCTCCTACCTGCCGGGCAGCATCTGGGAGCCTCCCCCCTGCTTGCCCGCCACCGATCCCGCGGATCGGCGCGAGGAGGAGCTCGTGTCGATCGTCCCGCGCGACGAGCGCCAGCCCTACGACATGCGGCGCATCCTCGAGCTCGTCTTCGACCACGGCTCGATCTTCGAGCTCGGCCGCCGGTTCGGGCGGCCGCTGATCACCGCGCTGGCGCGTCTCGACGGGCGCCCGGTCGGCGTGCTCGCCTCGGACCCGAAGGTCTACGGCGGGGGGCTCACTGGAGACGCCTCGGACAAGCTGGCTCGCTTCGTCGACATCTGCGACCAGTTTCGGCTGCCGGTCTGCAACCTGGTCGACCAGCCGGGATTCGTGATCGGGACAGCCGCCGAGCGCTCCGGGACGATCCGCCGCGGGACGCGGGCCTTCGTCGCCGTCTACCAGGCGACCGTCCCGTGGGTTTCCGTGCTGGTGCGAAAGGTCTACGGGATCGCCGGCTCGGCCGCCGGGAACGCCTCGAGGCTGAACCTGCGTTACGCCTGGCCGTCGGGGAGCTGGGGCTCGCTGCCGATCGCCGGCGGGCTGGAGGCCGCCTACCGGCGCGAGCTCGAGTCGGCGGAGGATCCGGCGGCGCTGCGAGACGGGATCCAGGCGCGGCTCGACGCCGTCGGGTCGCCGTTCCGCACCGCCGAGCGGTTCATGATCGAGGAGATCATCGACCCCCGCGACACGCGCCCCCTGCTATGCGACTGGGCCGAGCGCGCGCACGAACTGGTTCGCGTCGAGGGCGCCCCGGGGCCGAAGACGCGCGGACTAAGGCCGTAGCGCCTCGGGCAGGCGCCACGGCGAATGGGCGAGTGGGGGTCGGGGACCCCCACTCGCCATGCGCAACTACTTCGGGGGCGGCGGGACCAGGCAGGACACTCCGTGGTTGGGTTCGCCGGTCGGGAAAACAAAGGCGTCCCCGGTGCCGGTGATGTGGACCTGGACCGCGCCGGCCTGGCCGTTGGCGCTCCCGATCTCCTTGCTCGTCGGGGTTCCGCCCGGGGCCTGGGTGTACTTGATCTTCGTCCCGCTGTCGAACGGCCCGAAGATCGTCCCGCTTCCCAGGTCCTTGACGAAGACGTCGACCCCGGTGTTCGAGGAGATCAGGTAGAAGCCGTCCTCGTTCTGACCACCCCTCGGGCCGGGCAGCGTCGTTGACCCGGCGGGGGGAACGTTTTGGCCGTGTGGATTGGTGGTCTCGGTGCAGATCCCCTGGTGAGCCTGCGCCGTCCCGGCAAACAGGATCAACCCGAGCGCGGCCAACGTTGTCACCGCTGCAATTCGTCGCATCATCGCTCCTCCTATAGACGCTTTCAGCCGTAGACGCAACGTCAGCCTGACACGGTTGTCAGGGGCTTAAAAGTGGACTACCTGAGACCTGGTAGTAAGGACGCAGACGTGCGGCTCTTGGGTCACGCGGATGGGCTCCGGGCTTGCCTTCAGCAACAACTGCTCCGAGCTCGCGCTCGGCCCACACGGCAGTGCGTTCCCGGGAGTTGGCGGCGGCATCATCTCGCTGCGCGACGCAACCTAGGACGGCGCCTGTATCGTCGAGTCGTGCTGGCGTTCATGCCTCCCGAGCGCTCGACGCGGATTCCGCCGCACGCGCCGGGTTGATGGCCCGGCAAGCTCAGGCCGGGGACCTGCAGGCCGGCGGCATCGGCTTCGAGAGCGGCCCGGGCCGCTGGGTGCTCGCAATCGCCGTGCTCGGCTCGGGGATGGCGTTCCTGGACGGCACCGTCGTCAACGTCGCGCTCCCCGACATCGGACGCGATCTGGGCGCATCCACGAGCGCCCTGCAGTGGGTGCTCAACGGTTACCTGCTGACCTTGGCCTCGTTGATCCTGCTGGGCGGGTCGCTGGGGGATCGCTACGGGCGGCGGCGCATCTTCGTGCTCGGCGTAGGCGTCTTCACGGCGGCGTCGCTCCTGTGCGCGATCGCTCCGAGCTCCGGCCTGCTGGTTGCCGCGCGGCTCTTGCAGGGGATCGGGGGAGCACTGTTGACTCCGGGCAGCCTGGCGATGATCGAGTCCAGCTTTCGGCCCGCTGACAGGGCTCGGGCGATCGGCGCCTGGTCCGGCCTCGGCGGCGTGGCAACGGCCATCGGGCCGCTGCTCGGCGGCTACCTGGTGCAGGCGGTGTCCTGGCGGGCGATATTCCTGATCAACCTGCCGCTCGGCGTGTTCGTCGCAGTGATAGCGACCCGCCACGTCCCCGAGACCCGCGACCCCACTGCGAGCGGCCGGCTTGACTACCGTGGCGCCATCCTCGTCGGGCTCGGGCTCGCGGGCACCACCTACGCGCTGATCGAGGGCCCGAACAAGGGCATGGCCGGCCTAGTTCTGCTGGCGGGGGTGGGCGGTGTCGTCGCGCTGGTGGCCTTCCTGCTGGCGGAGCGGAGCAGCCCGAACCCGATGATGCCCCTTGGCATGTTCTCCTCGCGGCAGTTCAGCGCGGCGAACCTGGTCACGTTCGTCGTCTACGCGGCCCTCGGCGGCGTCTTCTTCCTGCTCGTCGCGTTCCTGCAGATCTCGCTCGGCTACTCGCCGATTGCCGCCGGCGCGGCTACATTGCCCGTGACCCTGGTCATGCTCCTGCTCTCCGCGCGTTCGGGCGCCCTCGCCCAGCGGATCGGGCCGCGGATCCCGCTCACGGTGGGGCCGCTCGTGATCGCCGCGGGACTGCTCCTGATGTTGCGAATCCAGCCGGGCGACAGCTATGTCTCCAGCGTCCTCCCGGCGGTGATCGTCTTCGGCCTCGGGCTGACCCTGGTGGTGGCGCCGGTCACGGCAACCGTGCTCGCCGCCGCGGACGCGCGGCATGCCGGGATCGCCTCGGGGATCAACAACGCGGTCTCGCGCGTGGCCGGCCTGCTCGCGGTGGCGGTCCTGCCGCTCGTGGCCGGCCTCACCGGCGACGCCTTCTTCAGCCCCTCGGCGATGACGGACGGGTTTCACATGGCGATGCTGGCCTGTGCGGGGCTCTCCGTGACCGGCGGGGTCCTGGCCTGGTTGACAATCAGCGATGACGTGCTCGAGGCCGAGCCGGAGCCGGAGGGCGGCACGCCCGAGCACCTCGCCAACGACTACATGTGTCCCGTGTCGGGCGCACCGCTCCGCCCGCCTCCCGAGGCCGAGCGTCAGGCGGGCGCGGGCGACGAGGTGACCGTGACCCGAGTGTGACCCGGCTGAGCGCCTTGTTGAACAACTGCCAAATACACTAGGGTTTCGCCCATGCAAGCCGTCGCCGCCCCCAGGCGGCTCTCGCGGGCCGCGCGCCGCGAGCAGCTGGTCGAGGCTGCCCTGGCGATCGCCGCTCGCGACGGCTACCAGGGCCTCAGCTTCGCGCGAGTCGCCGAGCGCGCCGGCGTCACCCGCAACCTCGTGTACCACTACTTTCCGGGAGGCCGGCGCGACCTCTTCCAGGCCGCGGTGCACCTGGCGGGCCGGCAGCTGACCGGCGAGTGGCGGATCGACTCGGACGTCCCGCTTCCCGACCGGCTCGCCGCCAACCTCGACCGGATCATCGACCACGCCGCGCAGCCGACGGACGCCTGGCTTCTGCATCGGCAGTCGAGAGCATCGGTCGACCCGGAGGTGCTGGCGATCGCCGCCGGCTACTACGAGACCCTGCTCGCCAATATCTCGCTGAACCAGCTGGGGACCCCGGACCCGCCGCCCCTCGTGCGGATCGCCCTGGAGGGCTTCATCGCGTACGCCGAGACCGCCCTCGACGCGTGGCGCGAAAGCGACGTGGCTCGCGAGCAGCTCGTCCGGGTGCTGGGCGACACGCTTGCCGCGACGCTGGCAGCCGCGGTGAAGTCGTGAGCGAACGCGCCCCTAACGTGCTGTTGCTGATCACCGATCAGCAGCGATTCCCGTGTCACTGGCCGAACGACCCGGGTTGGCTTCGCGACTTGACGCCAAATGATCATCGCCTCGCGGATACCGGCCTCGTGTTCTCGAGGGGCTTCTGCAACACGTCGATGTGCTCGCCGAGCCGCGCGACGCTGCTGACCGGCTCCTACCCCGCACAGCACGGCGTGACGTTGACGCACACCCAGGCCGACCTGCGGCCGGATCCGCGCAACCTGCCGGCCGTGGCGACGACGTTGCTGGACATCCTGAGAAGGCCGGGGGCTCCACGCCGGCGCGCCCTTCGGCAGTTCGGCCGGGGTCTGCTTCAGCTCGGCCCGCGGTCCGGGAACGAGCCCGAGCTTCGGCCCGAGACCCCCAACCTGGCCCAGCGGCTTCGGGGTGCCGGTTATGAGGTCGCCTACAAGGGCAAGTGGCACCTCACTCACCCCTCGGGCGCCGGCTCGCTCCTGCGTGGCTGGGAGCCATCGGACGCCGAGCGCCTGCGGCGGGAGTACGGATTCGCCGACTGGGAGCCGCCGGACGCGGGCGAAAACGCCAAGGCTGAGCACTTCGGCGCCGGCAACGCGGGCCCGCTCGGCGAGGGGTGGGACGAGGTCTACACGAGGCAGGCCGAGCGCTGGCTCGAGCGCCCCGACCTGCCGGAGCCCTTCTGCCTCGTGGTGTCTCTGGTCAACCCCCACGACGTATTGGGGTATCCGGCCCAGTACCTGGGCGGCGGATACACGCGCTCGGAGTTCCGCGATCTGGGCGTGGGGCTGCCGCCGACCCTGGTCGAGGACATGCGCAACAAGCCGACCGTGCACGAGCTGATGCGGATGGGGATGGCCGCCTACCTGGGCCCCCTCCACGGCGACCGCGCAAAGCTCGACTACGTGAGCTTCTACGCCCACCTGCACCGGGTGGTGGATGAGAAGATCGGCCGGCTGCTCGACGCCCTCGGCGACCCGGACGACGCGGGCTCGCTGCGCTCCCGGACGATCATCTTCCGCTGCTCGGATCACGGCGAGATGGGCCTCTCGCACGGGGGCCTGCGTCAGAAGGCCTTCAATGCCTACGAGGAGACGATCCACATCCCAATGGTGATCTCCAACCCGGTGCTCTTTCCGCGGCGCTCCGAGACCGACGCGCTGGCCTCGCTGATCGACCTGGCGCCGACGGTCGCCGGGATCGCAGGAGGCGAGCTCCACGGGTCGGAGGCGAACGGGACCAGGGGTCGCGACCTGACTCCCGTCCTGGCCTCACGCGCGGCGCCCGAGGGAGACCGGCTGCGCGCGGCGGGGATCGACTTCGACGCGGTTGCCGAACATCCCGCCCCCGCCCCATCCGTTCAGCAGGAGATCCACTTCACCTACGACGACCACCAGGCGGCCACGGCGCTCCAGAACGTGCCCGGACAGCCGAACCGGATCCGGGCGGTCCGCACCGCGGGGCACAAGTTCGCGATCTACTTCGATCCGGACGGCAAGGCGCCGACCGAGTACGAAATGTACGACCTGGAGCGCGACCCGAACGAGCGCCACAACCTGGTCGATCGGATCAGCGGCGAGCCGCTCGAGGGAGCCGATCGCAAACTTCGCGCGGAACTCGGCGAGCGGCTCGACTCGCTCATGGCGGCCAATGGGACGAGCCCGCCTTCCGGCGCGCCGGCCTGAGGTGTCGGGGATCTCACCCTAGGAGGGCTGGGCAGGGCAGCCGCTTTCGGGAATGGTCGGAGGATCGCTCCGACTTCGGACAGGCAGAGACCTCGAGCGGGATGTCGTCTCGCCGCCGTAGGGGCCGCCGCGGTCCTGACGACTTGCCTGTGGCTCGCGACAACGCCGGGACCCGTCGCGGCGGCCGCCCAGCGCGGGTCGCCGCCTCCGAACATCGTCCTGGTGATGACCGATGACCAGGCGCTGTCGCAGGTGGGCCCGGGGTACATGCCCAGGGTCACCGAGCTGCTCGCGGATCAGGGAACGACCTTCGACAACGCTTTCCTGACGACGCCCCTGTGCTGCCCGTCCCGAGCCGGGCTGCTCACCGGCCAATACGGGCACAACAACGGCGTGCTGACGAGCGCCTATCCATATCTGCGTCACAAGGGAAACGTGCTGCCCGTCTGGCTCCAGCGAGCCGGCTACGTCACCGCCCATGTCGGCAAGTTCCTCAACCGCTACCACCAGCGAGATCGCCAGACGGCTGCCGCGCCGGGCTGGGACGAGTGGTACACCGAGCTCGACGCGAGCCAGGACACCTACTACGACTGGGACCTCTCCAGGAATGGCCGCAGGATCCACTACGGGAGCGCCCCGCGCGACTACGCGCCACGGGTGTTCGAGCGGAGCGCCGTTCGCCTCGTTCGCCGGTTCGCGCCACGCCGCAGGCCCATGTTTCTGGAGGTCGACGAGATCGCGCCTCACCCTCGCATCCACGGAAAGGGGGCCCGCTGCGGAGCCGTGCCCGATCCTCGTGACATCGGCAAGTTCGGCGACGTGGGGCTCCCCAAGACGCCGTCATTCAACGAAGCCGACGTCAGCGACAAGCCCTCGTTCCTCGCGGACCAGCCGCGGCTGACGGACCACGAGGTGCGTCGCCAGGCGGCTCGCTACCGCTGCGGCCTGGCGTCCCTTCAGGAGGTAGACCGAACCGTTGGGCACCTCTATCGCGAGTTCAAAGCCGTCGGGGAGCTGGACAGGACCGTCTTCATCTTCTACACCGACAACGGGGTCTTCTTCGGCGAGCATCGGATCTGGGGCGGAAAGCTCTACCCGTACGAGGAGGCCGACCGCACGCCCCTCTACATCCGGCTGCCGCCTGGCTACCGGCGCGCGCGGGTTCCCCAGGTGAACCAGCCCGTCGCCAACATCGACCTTGCGCCGACCATGCTGGCCCTTGCCCATGCCCGGCCATGCAGCGCACCGGGTCACTGTCGGGTGATGGATGGCCGCAATCTGTTGCCGCTCCTGCGCGGGAGGTCGCCGCGGTGGTCGGCGCGCCGCCCGCTCGGGGTCGAGCTCCACCTCGCCTACTCGAATCGCAAGCACGCCGCCTGCGTGTACGCCGGCGTCAGGGTGCCAGACGCCCTGTTCGTAAGGCATGCGAGAGTCGGCGCCCCGGGTGGCGGCCGCTGCATCAAGGACGTGGAGCGGGAGAGATACGACCTTGCCCAGGACCCGTATGAGCTCCACAATCTCTGCTTCGGGGGCGGCAGGTGCCCCGACGACCCCCAGCAGCGAAGGCTCCAGGGCCTGCTGGAGCGGATCCGTCATTGCTCCGGCGTCCGCGGTAGAGACCCGAGGCCGACGGGCGGTCGCTACTGCGGGTGACGCTTGTCACATCGTGCTTGTGACCGCAGGCACACACGCCCCATCGACAGCGCTTACGGTCGCTATGAGAATCGAGAAGCAGGGAAGGAGCGCAAGATGGCGACACAAGGAATCAGGATCAACCGGGTCAAGCGTCACAAGCTGATCACTGCACTGGCGGTCGGGCTCAGCGCCGCCGCGATGGCGATTCCAGCCGGCGCCGCCGGACGCGCCGACCCGGGCGGCGTCGTTGCGGCGACAGTGCCCGCCGCGCCGACCGCCGCCAGCAGTGGCAATACCACCACCCTTCGCCGAGATGGATCGAAGGCCGTGCCGTTCGTGGCCGACCTCACCCCGACCGTGGCCACCGTCGACTCGGGCAACGGGTTCGATTGGGGCGACGCGATGATCGGTGCCGGAGGCGCGGTCGCGCTGATCGCCGTCATCGGCGCTGGAGGCCTCACGGTCGTGAGGCGCCGCCACGTGGAGCCCGCGGCACCCGCCCGGACCTGAGCGCCGGGCACAGCAGTGGCGAGAAGGGGCCGCGCATCGCGGCCCCTTCTTCTGTGCGCCCGTCACGCCTTCGACAAGCGAGCCAGGGAGCCCACGGTCTGAGGCTCGGTTCGCTCCAGACGAGCCACGAGAGCGAGGAACAGCTGGGCCGTCGTGAGGGCGTCCCCCTCCGCGATGTGCGGGCTGTGCGTGGGAAGGCCGAGGCCGCGTGCTGCGTCAGAGAGTTGTATTGCCCCCTCATCCGGCAGCGCCTCGGGCGCGAGCACGTGCCGGGCGAGGGCCGCGGTGTCCAGCATCGGTTCGGCGAGGCGCACCCCGACTGGCTTCAATGCCACCGAGAGGAAGCCACGCTCGACCCATGCGGCATGCGCCACCAGCAACCGTCCGGAGAGCGCTTCAAGGATCAGGTCGCGCAACTCGGGCAGCTCCGGGGCGTCGGCCAGGTCGACAGGCCGCAACCCGTGAATGCGAATCGTCTCCGCATCCGGCATCCGCTTCGGGCGGGCGATCGCCGTGCGGGCCTGCCCGACGACCACCCGGCCGTTCTCGATCGGGATCGAGGCGAAGGAGACGATCTCGTCGCTTCGAGGGTCGAGCCCGGTGGTCTCCAGGTCCACGACGGCGAAGCGAGCCTCGCGCCACGGCGTCTGACGGGGCGGCAGCCCCGCCTGTCGGTACGCCCTGGCCGCGGCGGAGCTCGGCCGGCGTCGTACCCCTGGGAGCCTCACCGGGAAACGGCCAGCTCGCGCTTGAGCTTGCGTTGCACCGCGCTTACCGCTCGAAACGCGTCGCGGGTGTGGCGCCGCGTCGATGGATCGAGCGCCTCCACCCGAATGAAGTCGTCGGGCTCGAGTCCCTGGCGCAACTGCTCGACCTGGTGGTCGAGCCGGAGCTGCCAGAAGAAATCATGGGCCTCGTTGAGCGTGCGGGCGTCCTGTCCGCTGAGCTTGCCCACGGTCGCGGCGGAATCGAGGCGCTCGCGAGTCGAGAGCGCGCGAACGCCGGCAGCCAGACTCAGATAACGGGCGATCGCAACGACCGGCATCAAGCCCGCGCTCTTGATATCGAGCTGACCATGGTGTTCGCCGGAGTGCTCCACCACGAGCTCGCGTGGCGGGTCCCGAAACCGCCGAAACCCGGTCGGGGGCTGATGGGAGAGCGCCAGCCTCAGCATCAGGCGGAGGAGGCTCCGCCGATGCCAGACCTGGCGAAGCTCCTCCAAGGGATCTCGGGCGTCTCCCATTCCGTGGACCACCCGGCCGTCGCAGATCAGCGATAGGAAGACAAGCGCTTTGTCCTTCTCGGGGTCCTCGACCACGCCGCGGATCAGGCGGCGCCAAGCGGCGAAGGAGCGATCGAAGAGCGGCTCAGCGGCGGTCGCCCCATGCGGGTCGGGGGCGAATCCACACGGGGCCAACTCGTCGACAACGCGCCGGCCGAGGGCTGCCATGTAGCGCTCCTGCTTCTCGTCGCCCTCCTCGCCATCCCAGATGAGAGCGGAGTCGATATCGGATGAGAGCACGACCTCGCGCCGGCCGAGGCTTCCCAGCGCCAGCCAAGCCATCGGGCACGGGGGCGCACCGAGATCGCGGACCGTGAGCTCGACGAGTCGGCGGATGAGGGCATCGGCCACCACCGCGATGATCGCGGCGATCTGCGACGGCGTCACTTGACCCTCGTGAAGGGAGATCACCGCCGGACGCAACATTGCGGACGCGCGGCGCAGCTGCTCGACGTCCTTGGCGTCGTCGATCACGCGCCGCAGCGAGAACGGCGTTCGTGTTTCGGCCACCAGCAGGTCCCTGTCGCTGAGCACCCCGAGAACCTCGCCGTGGGGCCAGACCACCGGCACGTGCCGGATGTCTCGGTCGAGCATCTCGAGCATCACCTCATCCGCGAAGCGTTGGGGGCTGACGGCGAACGCGGGAGCGCTCATGACCTCGGTCACCGCGGCATCGGCGCTGACGCCCCCGGCCACCACGCGATCGCGTAGGTCGCCGTCGGTCACGATCCCCAGTCCTTCGTCCGGTAGGCGGACGAGGGCGGCGCTCGCCCCCGCCTCGGCCATGCGCCCGGCCGCCTCGCGGACCGTGTCCTGAGGCTCGCACACGATGGGCCGATCTCGAACGAGCCGCGCCACTGGCAGCCCCGGGTAGTGGTCTGTGACCTCCGCCGCGCCCGTCCGAGGGCGCGAGAGAATGCTTCGCGCGACGTAGCGCAGGCCCGTCGGGCGCGCGAGCAGGGGTACCACCGCCTCGGTCGGAAGCAGGTAGCAGAGCGAGTCCTCGCCCGCCTTCGCCTCGAAGCCCGTCGGCAGCCCGGAGAGCATCGACGGATGCCCGAAGAGCTCACCCTCGCCGAGCACGTCCAGCACCTGGCCGCGATCCACGAGCTCCACGGCCCCGCGCCGCACCATCCACACGTGCTTCAGCGGCTTCTCCCCCTGCCGGAAGATCGTCGCGCCGGCGGCGAAGAACTCCACCTCCACCGACCGCGCGAGCTCCTCCAGCGCGTCTTCCGCCAGATCGTCGAAGGGTGCGTGCCGGCGCAGGAACTCGACTATGTCGTGCATGGCTGCGGGAGCCGGCCAGGGGTCAGATCCACCGAATTCTCTTTGGCGAGCCTACTCGGCTGCGACGCGGCCATAATCCGGACGCAGGGGATGAGTGAGCTTCCGCCAGGCCCTCGCGCTCCGGCAGCGGTCAACACCGTTCGGCTCGCGCGGTATCGCCCATGGCCCTGATCGGCGCGATCGTCCTCTCCTTCTTCCTCCCATGGCCCTTGAACCTGGTGGTGCTGGTCGGCGGCGTATCGCTGGAGGTGGGCGAGGTCATCTGGGGCCTTCGTCTGGCCCGGCGGTGGCGGCCGAAGAGCGGTCCAGAGACGATGGTGGGCAAGACCGCCGAGGTCGTGGTGCCGTGCAGGCCGAACGGGCAGGTCCGGGTAAACGGCGAGCTCTGGGGGGCGCACTGCGAGGTCGGGGCCGACCGGGGAGAGACGGTACGCATCACCTCGCTCAATGAGCTCAGCCTCGGGGTCGAGCCCTTGCATCCCGCCCGAGAGCATGACTCGCGGGCTTAGACTTCCGCCCCCGCACGCATGCCCGAGGGACTGTCTCCACAAGAGGTCGGGAAAGAGATCGCGGAGCACTCCAAGCCCCACGATCAGGACGACCCCCCCGCACATCGGGACCGTCTGCTCTCGATCAGCGAGGCCGTTCTCCTGTCGATCGTCGCTCTGATGGCGGCCTGGTCCGGTTACGCCGCGGCGAAGTGGAGCACCGAGTCCCGCGTGGGCCTCGCCGAGGCCTCGACCGAAAGGTCCAAGGCGAACCGAGCGAACCTTCAAGCGATTGAGCTTCGGAACTTCGACTCTTCGACCTTCGAGGCGTGGTTCTCCGCCTACACCGCCCACAACCAGCAGGCCATGGCCCTCGCGGAGCATCGCTTCCGGCCGGGGTTCCGCGTTGCCTTCAATGCGTGGCGCGCCACGAAGCCCGAGACGAACCCCGACGCGCCTCGGGGCCCGACCTACATGCCGCAATACCGACAACCGGGACTTGCCAAGGGGAAGGCGCTGGACAAGCAGGCGGACGAGGACTTCGCAGCGGGCGCGAGGGCAGGTGAGACCGCGGACAAGTACGTGCGTGCGACCGTCTTCCTGGCGAGCGTGCTCTTTCTCGTCGGCATCAGCACGCAATTCCCCCTCCGGCGCGTGCGATACGCGCTCGTCGGGCTGGGCAGTGTCCTGCTCGTCTTCTCCGTGGTGCAGCTCACGCAGCTACCCGGTCCGCCTACGTGACCGAACTGCCCTGGCTCCGACAAATGAGGCTCCCGAACACCGTGCACACCTCCCGACCCTGGCGGATCCACGAGGTCACCTCCGATTTCCAGCTCGAGGATGTGTGGGGGCTGCCGACGCCGGGTAGAGCGGACGACTTCCCTCGGCTGGTGCGGATGATCGCCTCGGGCAACCCCTCGCAAAG
Source organism: Solirubrobacterales bacterium (assembly GCA_050697075.1). Classification (GTDB taxonomy): domain Bacteria; phylum Actinomycetota; class Thermoleophilia; order Solirubrobacterales; family 70-9; genus AC-56. Next base: position 56,780 of record JBOGZC010000006.1, read on the forward strand.
TCCCTCCCGCGCCGTCCGCACACTGTTCGCGATCCGGTGGAAGGTCGGGGGGCTCCTCGGTTGGGACAGCACAGACGCAGCCCATGGCTCGGCGCAGCCGACCCTCCGCGACCGGCTGCCGGCTGATCTCCGGGACGCGCCATCTGGCCCGGATTTCGACGCACTGCCCTTCAGCTCCCTCTACCTGATCGACGACGAGTGGGCGGCGGAGACCGCCAACCGGACGGTTCACGGCGTCATGCACATCGGCTGGGTTCCGGACGGGACCGGCGGCTACCGCGGCCAGATGGCCGTCTACGTGAAGCCGAAAGGACGGCTCGGGACCGCTTACATGGCTGCGATCAGGCCCTTTCGGCACAGGCTCGTGTACCCGCCGATGATTCGAGCGTTCGGTCGGGAGTGGCGCATGCGAGGCGTCGCCCCGGCGTCCGAGTCGTGACTCGCTGCATGTAGTGGCCTGCGACGCTCAGGCGCTCGAGGACCCTTCTGGCTCAGCCCACGAACCCCGATGGGCGGTCCTTTACGACGCCGACTGCGGCTTCTGCAAGTGGCTGCTCTCGGGCCTGCTGCGGTGGGATCGCGCAGCCCGCCTGCAACCGATCGCGCTACAGCGACCCGAGGCAGACGACCTGCTCTCGGAGCTCTCGCCGGTCGAACGGAGGGCCTCGTGGCATCTGATCTCTCCAACCGGCGCTCGGTGCTCGGGTGGCGCAGCGGTCGTGCCGCTGCTAACGCTTTTGCCCGGTGGTCGCCTCGCGGCCGCCGTTTTCGCCCGATCCCCCGGACTCAACGACCGCGGCTATCGGTGGGTGGCCGAGCGCCGCTCGCAGCTTTCACGCTGGATCCCCGCCAACGCCAAGTGGCGTGCCGGCCAACGTGTTCAAGAACGCGAGCGAGCGGTCCAGGTCGCTGGGCCGCGCCGCGGCTAGTCAGCTGATGCATATCCGGTTGACTCAGGCTGCATGCCTGAGCGCGGTGATCTCGTCGTAGGTCGTCGGGTCGTGGATCGCGCCGAGCCCGAGGAGGGTCTGGAAGGCGGCCATTGGCGTGCCTCGCCGG
>JBOGZC010000007.1:0-55192 GCA_050697075.1 Solirubrobacterales bacterium
GCGTCGTTCGGCTCGGCGCGAGGGGCATGTGGCCTAGCGTCGCAGGCCGAGGTCGGAGACCACCGTGCGGTAGCGCTCCAGGTCGGCGCGCTCCAGGTAGCGGAGCAGCCGGCGGCGTCTGCCGACCATCATCAGCAGCCCGCGGCGGGAATGATGGTCCTTCGGATGCGTTCGCAGATGCTCGGTGAGGTGGTTGATCCGCTCGGTAAGCAGGGCAACCTGAACTTCGGCGGAGCCCGTGTCGCCGTCCTCGCGACCGAACTTGCCGATCAGCTCCTGCTTCTCGTCCTTGGTCAGAGGCATCAGGGGGGAGTGAAGCTAGCACAGAGCTCTCGGGCCTCATCCACGTCCCGATGCATCTGCGCGATCAGATCCTCGACGCTCGGAAAACGCCGTTCCCCCCGCAGCCGGGCGATGAAGGCAACCCGTAGCGTTTGCCCGTAGAGGTCGCCCTCGAAGTCGATCAGATACGCCTCGACGAGCAGGCCCCGCCCGGTCTCGAAGGTGGGCCGAACGCCTACGTTGACCGCCGCCGGCCGGCCGTTGGCGAACGCGGCATACACCCCATGACCTGGGCTGACGAGCTCGTCGGACGGCACGAGGTTGGCGGTCGGGAACCCGAGCGTGCGACCCCTCCCGTCGCCCTCGACGACGGAGCCCTCCAGCAGGAAGGGCGCGCCGAGGCAGCTGGTCGCGGTCTCCACCTCGCCGGCCGCGACCAGCGAGCGGATCCTCGTCGAGGACACGATCTCGCCGTCGACCTCGACCAGCGGTACCACCCGCGAGTCGAACTCCTCGCGCGAGGCCAGCATCTCGGGGTCCCCCTTCGCCTTGGCACCGAAGCGAAAGTTCTCTCCGACAGAGATGCGCTCGGCGCCCAGCGTGTCGACCAGGATGCGGCTGCAGAACTCCTCCGGTGGGATGGTGGAGAAGCTTCGGTCGAACGGAATCACGACCAGCTCGTCGACCCCCAGGCCCTCGATCACGTCTCGCTTGATCTCGAACGGCATGATCAGCTTCGGCGCGGCATCGGGGTGAAGGACGCTAAGGGGGTGGGGCTCGAAGGTCAGGACGGTGTCGGCGCGGTCGATCACCTGGCGATGCCCAACGTGGACGCCGTCGAAGGTGCCGATCGCGATGTGCCTCGCCCGCGGTTCGGCGTCCGGAAGTTGGGTGACCTTGATGCTCATTTCTCTCCGTGGCTCCGCGCTCGCGGGTGTGGCTCTGTTGCCTCACCTCGCGGCGTGGCGAAGCCTTTCACGCTGCGCCGCCCGGCAGCCGGCCCAGGGCATCCGCAAGCGGGAGGAATAGCACGGCCTCCTCCACCGAGAAGGGTCCGACAGCGGTCCTTCGCAGGCTCTGCGAGTAGGCATCGCCGAGGTCGGCGACCAGGCTCCGCACGTAGGTCCCCGACGAGCACTCGATCTCGAATTCCGCGCGGTCTCCCGCTCGCCAAAGCTGTTGGAAGCGATGCACCGTTACCTCCCGCTTCGGCAGCTCGACCTTCTCGCCGCGGCGGGCTAGCCGGTAGGCGCGGACGCCGCCCACCTTGACCGCCGAGAAGGCGGGCGGGCGCTGGAGGATCCGCCCGGTCGGCAGGTCCAGGGGGTCCGGCGGGATCCTGCCGGTCTCGGTGATCTCGCCGTCCGGGTCTCCGGTCGTCGATACGGCCCCGAACCTCGCGACCACCCGATATGTCTTGGGCAGCTCCATGAATTGGGACTGGCAGCGGGTTGCCTCGCGCCCCAGCAGAACGGTCAAGAGCCCCGTGGCGAACGGGTCGAGCGTTCCGGCATGGCCCGTCTTTTGGCCACGCTCCCGGCGCACCCGCGCGACGACGTCGTGGGAGGTCACGCCCGAGGGCTTGTCGACGAGCAGTACGCCCGCCGCGGACGGGTCGGCTCTCGCCGGAGACGAGGCGGTCACCCGGCTGAATCTAGAGCTGCGCCTTGACCTCGGTACAGAGGAACTCGACCAGTTCGGGATAGGAGAGGTCGGTCGAGAAGCCCGCGGCACGAGGATGCCCGCCGCCCCCGCGCTTGCGCGCGATCGCCGAGACGTCGACCCGGCCGTCGGTCGAGCGCAGGCTCACCTTGCGCGCCGCCCGGCCGCCGTCCGTCTTGTCGCGGATCATCGCGGCCACCTCGGTTCCCTCGAGCGCCCGCACGTGATCGATGATCCCCTCGGCGAGCGAGTCGTTGGCGCCGGTATCCGCGTAGTCGCGCGCCGAGATGTAGGTGACCGCCAGCTTGCAGTCGTCGAGGCGCACGATCCGGTCGATCGCCCGCGAAACGAGGTGGAGCTTCTCCAGCGGGACCCGCTCGTACAGGCGGCGGTAGATGTCGTGGACCTCGACCCCCGCGTCGATCAGCTCGGCGGCCAGCCGATGTGCGGCGGCGCTGGTGTTCTCGTACATGAACCGGCCTGTGTCGGTGACCAGCGCCACGTATAACGCGCTGGCGATCTCCGGCGTGATCTGCGCACCGAGCAGCTTCGCCAGCTCGGAGACGATCTCGGCGGTGCAGGAGGCGTCGGTGTCGACTAGGTTCAGGGTGCCGAACCGGGTGTTGTCGTGGTGATGGTCGATGTTTAGGACCAGGGCGTCGTCGCGCTGCAGGAAGTCCACGGGCATGCGGTCGATATTCCCGCAGTCGAGGAAGACGATCACCCGATCGACCACGTCGACCGGGGGCTCGTGGAAGACCTCCTCCAGGGGCAGGAATCGGTACTCGACTGGCAGCGGAAACTCCTTCGCGGCCAGGAACATGACCGAGTCCTTCCCGAGCTGCTCGAGGACCTGGTGCATCGCCAGCAGCGAACCGAGCGCGTCCCCGTCCGGGCCCTCGTGGGTGGTGAGCAAGAAGCGGTCGCCGGCGCGCAGAGCCCGTGCCACCTCGCTGAGCGACCCATCCTGCGATTCGGCGACCGTGGCTATCTCACTCATGCTCGAGGAGCCGCGAGAGGCGGACGCCGCGCTCCGGCGTCTCGTCGTAATGGAAGGTCAATGTGGGCGTTCGCTTGATCCGCATCTCCCGCGCGATCGCGGATTGGAGCACGCCGTGCGACGATCGAAGACCTGTGAGGCTCGCCTGGCGCTCGGCCTCGCCGCCAAGCACGCTCACGTAGACGCGCGCCGTCCGGAGGTCAGGGCTGGTTTCCACAGAGGTCACGGTGACGAATCCGATCCGGGGATCCTCGAGCTCGGTCGAGATCGCGGATCCGATCACTTCGCGCATGAGCTCGTTGACCCTCCTCATGCGCTCAGGCATAGCGCGGCGACTATAGCGACCGCTCGACCGCTCACCTGCAGTACTTCAGCCGCGGATGTCGGAGACGCTCAGCAGGTCTCGCTCGAAGCTGCACCCGTCCGGACAACGAGCCTCGACGAAGTGCTCCAGGTCGTCGGCGCGCCTGCGGACCTCGGAGCCGCCGACGAGGGCGCAGACGAGCGTCGTTCGCTGCCAGGTGTCCTGCCCGTCGACCTCGGCCACCGAGGCCCCGAATCGCTGACGAACCTGCGCCTTCAGCGAGTGCAGGACCTTCCGCTTGCCCTTTAGGTCGTGCGAGTCGTTGAGGTGCAGGCGAATCTCGATGACGCAGACGTAGGGGGTCATGGGCTGCGTAGGGGCATCAGGGCGTTGCCTTCCACAGCTCGTCTCCGTGGACATCGTCCGAGGCGCTGAAGAAGAGCGTTCCACGGACGGCGGCCAGGGACCCGGCCCTGGAGTCCTCCCGCCCCGGATTGATGTCACGGACGAGCGTCGTCCCCGACCTGGTCCCGTCCGTGGCCCAAAGCTCCCAGCCGAACTCGTCGTGGTCATCGGCGGCGAAGAAGCCCGTGCCTCCGATGTTCACTCCTTGATGGGGCAGCAGGACGATCCCCTTGAGGAACTTCGTCCCGGACCCGGTGCCGTCCGACCTCCAGAGCCCTTCACCGTGCACTGCGTCGTCAGCGCCGAAGAACAGCGTGCCGCCTATGTCGGTCAGGTTGTCAGGGCCAAAGTAACCCGCCGGCCGATCTCCCTGAAAGATGTCGCGGACCAGTCTCGTCCCGGAGGCGGTCCCATCCGATCGCCACAGCTCCTGGCCGTGCTCGCCGTCGCTCGCCGTCAGGAAGAGCTCGCGGCCCACGCGAGTCAGCAATCGGGGCCGCGAGCCCTTTCTCGGATTGATGTCCTTGACGAGTCGGGTGCCGTCCGCCGTGCCGTCCGAGCGCCACAGCTCGCGGCCGTGCCCATCTCCCACAGAGGCGAAGAAGAGCCTGCCTCGGAAGCTCGTGAGCCACCCGGGGCTCACTTTGGATCGCGTGCGGAAGTCGCGCACGAGTCGGGTGCCGTCCGCCGTGCCGTTCGAGCGCCACAGCTCGCGGCCGTGTTCTCCGTCGCGGGCCGTGAAGAAGAGCGTGTCACCGACGCTGGTGAGCCAGCGGGGACGGGAGCTCGCGTGCCCCGTGTTCACGTCCAGGACGAGCCGCGTCCCCGCTCGCGTTCCGTCCGACCTCCAGAGCTCGAATCCATGGACTCCATCGTCAGCGGTGAAGAAGAGGACGCCGTTGTGATTCGTCAGGTCGGACGGTGACGAGCTCCGGAAGCCGGCTCGGATGTCGCGGACGAGCGTCGTCCCGCTCTTCGTGCCATCCGATGTCCAAAGCTCCTCCCCGTGCTCGTCGTCGGCGACGAAGAAGAGCCTGTTGCCCGCCCGGGTGAGCCAGAACCCGTACGCGAACGCATCGCTCAAGAGGCGAGTCCCCGCGGCCGTCCCGTCCGAGCGCCAAAGCCCGTCGCGGCCGGTCGGGCTGAAGGCCTCGAAGTAGAGGACTCCGCGTACGCCTTCGAGGTAGGCGGGCCCTGAGCCGTCTTCGCCGGGGACGATGTCCTTGACGAGGCTCGCGCTCGCAGCGTGTGTCGTCGCCACGGCCAGCCCAAGGCCGGTCACCGCGGACATCATTAGGGCCACCGCCAGGAGCCTCGCGCGGCGGAAGGTGGCACCGGAGCCGAACTCTGCTGCCTTTGGTAGCCCATGGACTACCAAACCGCTCAATCCTCGGTTGGGCACGGCCCTACCCAGCCTACCCCTCGATCCGCGCTACTCCAGAGTCTGCTCGACCTGCTTGGTCTCGAAGACCTCCAGCACGTCTCCGACCTTCACGTCCTGGTAGCCGTCGAGGACGACGCCGCACTCGAGCCCCTCCTCGACCTCCTGCACGTTGTCCTTGAAGCGTCGCAGCGACCCGATGCGCCCCGTCCACACAACGGTGCCCTCCCGGACCAGGCGCACCTGGGAGGTGCGGGTGATCTTGCCGTCGGTGACCAGGCAGCCGGCGATCGTGCCCACGCGCGTGGCCCGGAACAGCTCCTTGACCTCGGCCTGCCCGATCGTCTCCTCGACGTCCTCGGGCTCGAGCATTCCCTCGAGCGCGGCGTAGATCTCCTCGGTGACCTTGTAGATCACGGAGTAGGTCCGGATCTCGACGCCTTCCCGCGCGGCCGCCTTCCGCGCCTCGGCCAGCGGACGGACGTTGAAGCCGATGATGATCGCGTCGGACGCGGCGGCGAGCATGACGTCGGACTCGGTGATCCCGCCGGGCGCCGAGTGGATGACGTCGACCGCGATCCGCTCCTGAGGGAGCTTCGCGATCTGGTCCTGGAGCGCTTCCAACGACCCAGAGACGTCCGCCTTGAGCACGATGTTGAGCTGCTTCACCTCCCCCTCGGTGGCCTTGGTGAAGACCTCGTCGAGGCTGATCTTGCGCGCCTGCTGACGCGCCAGGGACTCGGCCTTCAAGCGCTGGCCGCGCTGCTGGGCGAGCTGTCGGGCCCGACGCTCGTTCTCCACGGCCTCCGCCTGCTCGCCGGCCTCGCAGACCCCGTCCAGTCCCAGCACCTCGACCGGGTCGCCGGGGCCAGCATCCTCGACGCGAGTACCCGTGAAGTCGAGCATCGCCCTGACCTTGCCCCAGTTCGCGCCGGCAACCAGGGCGTCTCCGACATGGAGCCTCCCGCGCTCGATCAGCACCGTCGCAACGGGACCTCGACCGGGGTCCAGATGCGACTCGATCACGATGCCCGAGGCGGGCGCGGAGGGGTTGGCCTTGAGCTCCTCGAGCTCCGCCGCGAGGACGATCATCTCGAGCAGGTTGTCGAGACCCTCCTTGGTCTTCGCGGATACGTCGCAGAAGATCGTGTCGCCCCCCCAGTCCTCCGGCGTGAGTCCCTGTGCCGCGAGCTCGTTGCGGACCCGGTCCGGCTGCGCGCCCTGCTTGTCGATCTTGTTGACCGCCACGAGGATCGGCACCCCCGCTGCCTTCGCGTGGTCGATCGCCTCGACCGTCTGGGGCATTACCCCATCGTCGGCGGCCACCACGATCACCGCCAGGTCGGTCACCTTGGCGCCGCGGGCACGCATCGCCGTGAACGCCTCGTGTCCCGGCGTATCGAGAAAGGTGATCCGCTTGCCGTTGTGGTGCACCTGGTAGGCGCCGATGTGCTGCGTGATCCCGCCCGCTTCGTCGGCCACGACCTCCGTCTCGCGGATCGCGTCCAGCAGGGACGTCTTCCCGTGATCGACATGGCCCATGATCGTGACCACGGGCGGGCGCTCCGTGAGGTCCTTATCGGAGTCGTCGTGGGCCGGGCGCTCCGGTTCCTCCTCGGCAGCGCTGACGATCTCGACCTTCTGGTCGAGCGCCTTGGCCAGGGCCGCCACCGTCTCGTCGGGCAGCGTCTGGGTAAGCGTCGCCATCTCCCCCATCTCCATGAGGCTCTTGATCACCTCGGCGCTTCCCAGCCCCAGGGTCTCGGCGACCTCGCGCACGGTCGCCCCCGAGGCGATCTTCGTCGCCTCCGGCTCCTGCTCGACGACCGGCGCCTTCTCCGGCGGCTCCTCCAGCAGCGGCCTGCGCCGGCGCCCTCCTCGCCGCCGCGGCGGGCGTTGCGGCGGCGGCGCGGGCATGTGCTCGCGGCGCGACGCCTGGGAGTCGATGACCACCCGCCGACGCTTGCGACCGGAGGACTTAGCAGTGCTCTGCTCCCCGCTCGGCGGGCGGCGGCCCGGCCGTGCGGAGCTCGCCGCCTCCTTGGGGGCCGGCTTCGAGTCGCCACCCTTGGCCTGCGGGGCGCTCTTTTTGCGCGCCGGCTTCGCGTCCGCGCTCTTGCCCTTGTCTTTCGAATTGGAATCCGCGGCAGCCGACTTTGCGGCGGCCTTTGGAGCCGGCGCGTCGCTGGCGTTGGCCGTCGCTCCGTCGCCGGCCGCGGCCAGCGCCTTCAGCGCGTCCCCCTCCTCTACGCTCGAGGCCGCCACCTTCGCCTCGACCCCGGCGGCCTCAAGAGCGGCGAGAACCTCCTTGCTGGTCAGCCCCTGCTGCTTGGCGATCTCATGAACCCTCTTCTTCATGCCTCGGAATCCTCGGCTGGCGCCTCGGATTCTTCAGAGGGCTCAGCGCTTACCGACGCGGCCTCCGCAACAGGGTCCTCGGCCTCATCTCCTTCGGCTGCGGCATCCTGCGCCAGGGCCTCCTCGGGGGAATCGGTGCCGACGTCGTCGGCCCCCGGCGCCTCGGCCCCGGCTGCTTCGGCGGCCTGCTCCCCAGGATCCGGCGCTTCGTCGGACTCAGCCCCGTCCGTCTCCGCGGCCTCCACGGCCGCGTCCTCGGCCAACTCGACCGACTTGTCCGACTCTTCTCCCTCAGCCTCCTTCTCGACCTCGGCCTCTTCGGCCTCCTGCGCCGCGGCCTCGGACCGCTCGAAAGCCTCCATCGCCCGCTCCACCATCGGCCGCAGCTCGTTCTCGTCCGCGTCGGGATCGGCGAGCTTCTGGATCTCCTCGTCGCTGAGCGGAGACAACACGGTCACCTGGTTGGTATCGAAGCGCGCGAGCGCTTGGTGCTGGGGAAGGCCGCAATAGCGCGAACCCTGAAGCGATGCGTTGGGGCAGCGGCGTCCGGCCGACAGCACCGCCGCGCAGCGCCCATCGACGTCCTCACCGTCCTCGTACGTGAGCTCCTCCTCTTCCTGGCTGAACTCCGTCTCGGACTTGATGTCGACCTTCCAGCCGGTGAGCTTGGCCGCGAGGCGTGCGTTTTGGCCCTCGCGCCCGATCGCCAGCGAGAGCTGGTCGTCAGGCACGATCACCGTCGCCTCCTGCTTCTCGTCGTCGACGAGCACTTCCCGAACCCGCGCCGGGCTCAGGGCCTTGGCCACGAAGCGGGCGGGCTCCTCGTTGTAGGGGATGATGTCGATCTTCTCGCCGCGCAGCTCGGAGACGACCATCCGCACCCGCGAGCCGCGCGGGCCAACGCAGGCGCCCACTGGGTCCACCCCGTCGGCATGCGAGATCACGGCGATCTTCGATCGGTAGCCGGGCTCGCGCGCCACGCCGACGATCTCGACGAGCGCGTCAGCGATCTCCGGCACCTCGAGCTCGAACAGCTGCTTGATGAGCTCGGGGTTCCTGCGCGAGACCACGATCCCGGGGCCCTTGCCCTCGGCGTTTACCTCCGTGATCACAGCCTTCACGCGCATCCCGTGGTCGTAGCGCTCGTTCCAGACCTGCTCGGACCGCGGCAGCAGAGCCTCCACGCGCTCGCGCAGCTGCACCAGCGTGTAGCGGTTGTCCGACTGCTGGATGATCCCCGTGATCAGCTCGCCGACCCGGTCCTGGTACTCCTCGAACATCATGTGCCGTTCGGCCTCGCGGATGCGCTGCAGGATCACCTGCTTGGCGGTCTGCGCCGCGATCCGCCCGAAGTCGTCGGGGGTGACGTCACGCGTCGTGATCTGGTCCTCGTAGGGGGCGATCAGCTCCGGGTCGAGCTCCGGCTCCTCCGGCTCGCGAAGCTCGCCGGTCTCGGGGTCGATCGTCTGCTCCTGCTCCTCGATCGCCTGCGCCACGAGCTTCTCCTCCAGCTCCGGCGGCAGGATCAACTCGAAGACTCGGAAGTCGGCGGTGTCGCGGTCCAGGTCCACCCGTGCGTACTTGGCCGCCTCCGGCGTCTTCTTGTACGCGGAGAGCAGGGCGTCCTCGAGGGCGCCCATCAGGGTCTCGGCGTCGATCCCCTTCTCCTGCTCCAGGCCCCTGATCGCCTCGACGATCTCGCGGCTCATCTGGCCCCCTCTACCGGGGTCGTGTGATCGGGCAGGAGATTCGAACGACGGATCCCGGCGAGCGGGATCTCGATCTCGCCCGCATTCGCGTGGATTAGAACGCGGCGCTCGTCGGCGTCCGTCAGCGTGCCGGTGAAGCTCCGCTGTCCCCGGATCTCCTCGCTGGTGCGAACCCGCACCCGGCGGCCCGTAAAGCGGCGGAAGTCCTCTGGCTTGGTGAGCGGCCGCTCGGCCCCGGGCGACGAGACCTCGAGCGCCCAGGACTCGAGCAGGTCCCTCAGGTGGTTCGTCACGCTCTCGCAGAGCGCGAGGTCCACGCCATTCGGGTGGTCGATGTACAGCCGGAGCGACTCACCGGCGGTCTGCTCGAGCGCGATCAGCTCGACCTCGGGGTCGAGGTCCCGCAACCTGCTCTCGATCTGCTCCTGAAGCTCGTCCAAACTGCTCTCTCTCGTAGTCCGATGTCGGCCTCCCGCACCCGGCTTGGGCCGAAAAAAAGGCGGGCCCGGGCCCACCTCGTCAGGGTTCGGGTGCAACGGAGGTGGTCTGAGTATAGCCTCGCGCCCCTGGGCCTGGCGGGCGTGACCCAGGCGTCGAGCGGCGCCTTTTGAGCACGCTCGGATCGCCCGCTTTGATGCGGATCAGGCCTCCAGCATCACGGTCACGGGACCGTCGTTCACGAGCTCGACGGCCATCCGGGCGCCGAACACGCCGCGCCACGCTCCGAGCCGCTCGCAGAATCGCGCGTAGAGGGGCTCCGCGAGCTCTGCGGGCGCCGCTTCCGTGAAGCTCGGGCGGTTGCCCCTGCCGGTGTCCGCGTACAAGGTGAACTGGCTGATGCACAGCGCTTCGCGGTCACCCAGCGCCTCACTCATGCGGCCGGCGGCGTCGTCAAAGACGCGCAGCGCCGCAACCTTGTCGGCGAGCCTGTCCGCCTGAGCCTCCACGTCGCCGCGCGCCACGCCCAGCAGAACCAGCAACCCCGGCCCGATCGCCGCCACGTCGCGCCCGTCGACCGCGACCGAGGCCCGGCGGACGCGCTGGACCAGCGCCCTCAACGCGTCCTCACGAGAGCTGGGCGGCGAGCCTCTCGCGATAGAGGGCGTAGTCGCGGCGCTCCGGGCGCAGGTTGGCCGCGATCGCGAGGTGTCGGCGAGCCCGATGGCGCTGGCCGGCCAGGGTCAGCGCGCGGCCAAGGCAGAACTGCGCGAAGTCGTTGACCGGGTAGCGCTCGACGACCGCCTCGAACTCGCGAGCCGCCTCGGCGTAGCGGCGGCTGTGGAAGTAGGCGCGCCCGAGGGCCTCCCGGATCGAGCTCTTGTCGGGCGCCATCCGGGCCGCCTTGGCCAGCGGCACGGCAGCCGGCGCGTAATCGTGTGACTCGAGCAGGGAGATGCCGCGGCGGTACAGGTCATACAGGGAATCGCCGGCGTCGTTCGCCACCAGGCAAGTGTAGGGAGGCGGGAACCGAAGGCCCGGCGCCGCCTGGGCATGCCTCCCTGAACGGCCGCTAGGACGGGCTGCCGGCCTTCTCCGGCGCGCCCCGCCGCAGGTCCTCCACCCGGTCGAGGATCGCGTCGGCCACCTCTCCCTTCGGGGCGAGCGCCAGGTGATGCTCTGCGCCGCGCTCGACGAACACCGCCTCGTTGAGCTCGGAGTCGAAGCCGATCTCCGCGCGTGAGATGTCGTTGAAGACGATCCCGTCGAGCCCCTTGCGGCCGAGCTTCTCGCGGGCCCGATCGATCGCCTCGGCGCCGTGCTCCGCCGCGAACCCGATCAGCGTCTGGTCCTCCGTTCGGCGGCCCGACAGCCCGGCCAGGACGTCCTCGGTTCGCTTCAGCTTGAGATCCAGCCCCCCCGAGGCCTCTCGCTCGAGCTTTCCCCGCTCGGCGCGCGCCGGACCGAAATCGGCCACCGCCGCGGCCATCAGCAACACGTGGCAGCGGCCGAACTCCTCCGCCATCGCGGTTGCCAGCTCGCCCGTCGTCTCGACGTCGATGCGACGGACTCCGGCGGGCGCGGGCAGGGACACGTTGGCCGCGATCAGCGTCACGGCCGCGCCCCGCCGTGCCGCCCGCTCGGCCAAGGCCAGACCCATGCGGCCGCTCGAGCGGTTGCCGATGAAGCGCACCGAGTCGATCGGCTCCCGGGTGCCGCCCGCTGTCACCAAAACTCGGAGCCCGTCCCACGAGCCCCTGGGGAGCGCGAGCGCCTCGACCTCCGCCAGCAGCCGCTCGGGCGAGGGCAGCCGCCCCACCCCGTACTCGCCTCGTGACGCGAGGGCGCCCTTCTCCGGGTCGATCACCCGGATGCCGCGCCCCCGCAGCGTCTCCAGGTTGGCCTGGGTGGCCGCGTCCGCGTACATCCGGTCGTTCATCGCCGGCGCAACCGCTCGCGGTGCGGTGCAGGCCAGGAACGAAGTGGTGAGCACGGAGTCGGCGATGCCGGACGCGAGCTTGGCGACCGTGTTCGCCGAAGCGGGAGCGACCAGGTAGGCGTCCGCGTTGGAGACGACCGCGAGGTGGCCGATCGGATCGTGCGCCGGGACAGGATCGCCCGGAAACGCCCCGCGCATTGGATCGCGCTCGAACTCGTCGTCGAGCACGGGCGCTCCCACGATGCCCTCGAACGAGGCGGCCCCGACGAAGCGCTTCGCCGCCGGGGTCATGGCCACGCGGACGCCGTGCCCCGCGCGGGTTGCCAAGCGCGCCAGCTCCAACGCGCGGTAGGCGGCGATGCCGCCGCTCACGCCGAGAAGGATGCGGGCCATCTGCGGCGCCTTTACCCGACGCGCGCGCTCAGGCGCGGTAGTGGTAGTGGATCTTTCCGGCCGCGAGCTCCTCCAGCGAGATCGTCAGATAGTTGCCCGAGGGCGTGTCGATCATCGGCGGGGTGTACTCCTCGTAGCTGCCCTCGCCGAGCGCGCGGTAGTAGCTGTTCAGCTGGCGGGCTCGCTTGGCGGCCACGAGCACGGCGGCGTAGTGGGAATCGGTTCGCTCCAGGAGCTTGTCGACGCGTGGCTTGATCATTTCCCGGACGAGTTTACGGGTCCGCCCCCAGCTCATGGCGCACGATCCGCTCCAGAGCGGCCGCGGCGCGCTCGATCTCGTCGTTGACCACCACGTACGGGAACTCCTCCTGGGCGGCGAGTTCGAGCTCGGCCGTCCGCAGCCGCTCGCCGATGTCGTCGGCGGAATCGGTGCCCCTGCCCTCGAGACGCTCCCGCAACGCAGCCGGGTTTGGCGGCGCGATGAACACCTGCACCGACTCCGGCATCGCGGCCCGGACCTGGCGAGCTCCCTGGACCTCGATCTCCAGCACGACCGACCTTCCCCGCGCGAGGCTGCGCTCGATCTCGGAGAGCAGCGTTCCGTAGCGATTGCCGCTGTACGTGGCGTGCTCGAGGAACTCGCCGTCGCGGGCCCGCCGATCGAACTCATCGCGATCGAGGAAGTAATAGTCGCGGGCGTTCACCTCGCCCTGGCGAGGCTCCCGGGTCGTAGCCGACACGGACAGCTCGAGCCCCGGCACCCGCTTCAGGAGCTCGGCGATCAGCGTCCCCTTGCCAACCCCCGACGGGCCGGTGATCACGAACACCTTTGGCATCGGGCCAATCCTTACCTACGAGGCGGCGCGGGATCGAGTCGAGGTGGGTCGAGCACGTGCCGAGTCGGTGACGGCTGACTCCTGCGCCCAGCGATGCCGGTATGGGCCCCTATCTGCGTCGGTGTTGCGCTGGGGAGCGTTCGGAGGCGCTAGCGCCGCAGCTGCCCCACGAGCTCTCCGCGCTGGCGCTGCGAGAGGCCGCCGATCGTCTTCGACGGCGAAATACGGCACTGGGTGAGGATCTTGTTCGCCTTGACGCGGCCGTACTTCGGGACGGCGAGCATCATGTCGAAGGCCTTCGCCGACATGACGTACTCCGGCGGATCGAGCAGCAGCGACTCGATCTTGGCCTTGCCGGCCTTCAGATCGCGCTTCAGCTGGGCGCGCTTCGAGCGGATCTCGTTTGCACGGTTCAGCGCCCGCATCCGCTGCTCGTGGGTGCGCTCGGGAACAGCGGTGGCGGTGTCGACGGAGGGGGTCATCGGGCGGCGGCGATCATATACCCGCTTCGCCGGGGCGAAAAGGGCAATCAGGCCGTTTCCCCGCAAATTCGCTTCGACCTTAGGTTGAGGTCGACGCCCCCGTCTTCAAGCCGAGCTTCGAACCGACGCCGGAGGGCGCCGCAGCGAGCGCCTCCGAGAGCTCGGCCCGGACGCGCGACCCCGCCATCGGGTCCCTGAAGTTGGCCGTTCCCACCGCGATCGCGACCGCGCCGGCAGCCATGAAGGCGAGCGCCTGGGCGCCCGACTCGATCCCCCCCATGCCGATCACGGGAATCGAGACAGCGCTCGCCACCCGGCGCACCTGGGCGAGCGCGTGGGCCCTGATCGCGGGGCCCGAGAGCCCGCCGCCGCCCGCCCCCAGCCACGGCTGCAGGGTCGCAGGGTCGAGTGCCGAGGCCTCGAGCGTGTTGATCAACGAGACGGCATCGGCTCCGGCTGTCTCGGCGGCCGCGGCGACCGCCTCCGGCTCCGCCACGTTGGGCGTCAGCTTCACGATCAAGGGCTTGGACGTCAGCGGCCGCACCACGTCGAGGAGCGCTCGCGTCTCGTCGGGCTGCTGGCCGACGATCAGGCCCGACTCCACGTTCGGACACGAGACGTTCAGCTCCAGCGCCGCCACCTCTGGGCGGTCGGCGACGCCGCCCACGAGCCGTTGGAACTCGTCGTGGCTCGTCCCCATGACGGAGACGATCAACGGCACCGGGAGCTCGGAGAGCTCGGGAAGGTCTTGCTGGAGGAAGCCCGCGAGCCCCTTGTTCGGGAGGCCGATCGAGTTGATCATTCCCGAGGGCGTTTCGAAGATCCTGGGCGGCGCGTTGCCGTCGCGGGCCTCGGGCGTGATCGTCTTCGAGACGAACGCCGAGAAGGGAAAGTCCTGGATGAGGGCGTCGCCGAAAGTTCGCCGGGCGGTGATCGCGTCGAAGGTGCCGCTGCCGTTCAACACCGGGTGATCCAGCAGGAGGCCCGCGATGTCGACGCTCAAGTCCATCTGTGCATCAGTGCCCCGATCCGGGGATCAGCGCGGTGTGGATCCGCGCCGCGTTCACGACCGGCCCGTCGATGCACAGGCGCATGTAGCCGCCGTCCGCCAGCGGAACCGCGCACCCGAAACAGGCGCCGAAGCCGCACGCCATGGGAGCCTCCATCGCGAGCTCGGCGACGACGCCGCGGTCGGCGCACATTGCCCGCACCGCCTCGAGCATCCCGGGAGGCCCGCAGGCGTAGACGGCCGACCCTCGGGCCGAATCTCCTTCGAGCAGGACCGCGAGCAGGTCGGTTACATAACCGCGGTGGCCCGTGTGCCCGTCCTCGCTGGCGAGTCGGACCTCGCAGCAGGAGAACAGCTCCTCCACCCCGCCTGAGTGCTCGCGGTCGCGGAAGCCGATCAGCGTGCGAGTCGGCACGCCAAGGTCGGCGAGCTGGCGGCGCCAGATCGCAAGCGGGGCCAGGCCAATACCGCCGCCCACGAGGATCGCGCCTGCGATTGGCGAGTCGAGCTCGCTCGGCCGCGAGAAGGGTCTACCCAGGGGCCCGGTGACCCACAGCCGCTCGCCCGCTCGCAGGTCGGCGAGCCGCTCGGTGCCTGGCCCGACCGCCTCCACCAGGAAGTCGAGCCGAAGCCCTCCATCCGTGTGCTGCGCCTCGGCCACCGAGAAGGCTCGCGGCAGATGGGGTCGGCCATCACGCTGGCCCCAGCCGTCCGCGGCGGAGAGCATGAAGAACTGCCCGCCACGCGGCTCTGGCCCGACCGCGTCGAGCGCCGAGAAGATCCGGTACCGGCCCGCCTCGCGGTTCTCGACGACCTCGCACAACCGCCTCCCGAGCGGGGCGGGCGCACGATCGTCTGCCGGCGCTCCGTGCCGCGTGGCGGCGGCCACTCTGTCCGTCAAGTCGGCGCCCCGGGCGATTCGGCCCGCTCGGCCAGTGGCGGGCGCCCGGCCGTCGCGGGCGGCTCGTGGAGCTCCTGAAGGCACCGTGGCTCCGGGGGCCGCTCTCGCTGGGCGAAGATCGCCCGCGCCGCCGCGGAGGCGCCCGTCATCGTCGTCACGCACGGGATCCCCTCGCGAACGGCAGCGGTGCGAATCTCATATCCGTCGCTGCGCGCGCCGCTGCCGGTCGGCGTGTTGATCACGAGGTCGACCTCGTGGTTGCGGATGTAGTCGACGACGTGAGGCGGCCCGTCGGCGATCTTGTTGATGGCGGTCACGGGGACGCCCATGCGCGAGATCGCCTGCGCCGTGCCGCGCGTCGCGATGACCCGGAAGCCGAGGTCGTGAAAGCGCGCCGCCAACTGCGTCGCGGCGGGCTTGTCCGTGTCGGTGACGGTGATGAACACAGTTCCCTCGCCTGGGAGCGCGATCCCCGCGGCGGATTGAGCCTTGCCGAAGGCGGTCGGGAAGTCGGGGGCGATGCCCATCACCTCGCCGGTCGACTTCATCTCGGGGCCCAGGACCGAGTCGGCCCCGGCAAAGCGCGCGAACGGGAGCACCGCCTCCTTGACGCTGACGTGCTGGCTCGTCGACTCGGGAAGCTCCTGGTCCGCCAGCCGCTCGCCGAGCATGAGCCGACATGCGACCTTCGCGAGCGGGACGCCGGTCGCCTTCGAGACAAAGGGCACCGTGCGCGACGCGCGCGGGTTGGCCTCGAGCACGTAGAGCTTGCCGCCCGCGACGGCGTACTGGACGTTGAGCAGGCCGATCACTCCGAGCTCGAGCGCTATCCGCTCGGTCGTCCGACGGATCTCCTCGAGCATCTCCTCGCCGAGGCTCATCGGGGGAAGCACGCAGGCGGAATCGCCGGAATGGACGCCCGCCTCCTCGACGTGCTGCATGATCCCGGCGACGCGGACCTCCGTGCCATCGGCGAGCGCGTCGACATCCACCTCGATCGCGTCCTCGAGGAACCGGTCGAGCAGCAGGGGGTGCTCCTGATCGGCCTTGACGTTCTGCTCCAGGTAGGCGGCCAGGCCCTCCGCCGCGTAGCAGATCTCCATCGCCCGACCCCCGAGCACGTAGGACGGGCGCACCAGCAGCGGGAAGCCCACATCGGCCGCGATCACCGCTGCCTCGTCCGCGGAAAGGGCGGTCCCGTATGGCGGGTGCACGATCGCGAGCCGGCGCAGGAGAGCGCCGAAGCGGCCCCGATCCTCGGCCAGGTCGATCGCGTCGACAGGGGTTCCGAGCAACCGCACGCCCGCATCCTCGAGCGCCCGCGCCAGCTTGAGCGGCGTCTGACCGCCGAACTGGACGATCACCCCCTCTGGGCGCTCGGCCTCGATCACGGCGAGAACATCCTCGGCCGTCAGCGGTTCGAAGTACAGCCGGTCGGACGTGTCGTAGTCGGTCGAGACGGTCTCCGGGTTGCAGTTGATCATCACCGCGTCGCGGTCCAGTTCGCGCACCGTCATCGCCGCGTGCACGCAGCAATAGTCGAACTCGATCCCCTGCCCGATCCGATTTGGACCCGAGCCGAGGATGACGACGGAGGCGCGGTCGCCGCGGCGGACCTCGGAATCAGGGGCCCGCTCGTGGGCCGAGTAGTAGTAGGGAGTTCGAGCCTCGAACTCGGCAGCGCAGGTGTCGACGGCCTTGAACGTCCTGGCGAGCCCGTCGGTACCGTCCCCGTCGATCGCGAGCGCTCGCAGCTCATCCAGGAACCAGGGGTCGATCGCGGTTCGCTCGCCGATCTCCTCCGGCTTGGCGCCGCGGCGAAACGCCTCGAGGATCAGGTCGTAGCGGTCCGGAGCCGGGGTTACGAGGCGATCGAGCAGATCGTCGGTGTCCTCCGGGATGTCGGCCGGTGAGTCCAGCTCGCGCGAGCGCAGCGCCTTCGCCATCGACTCGCGGAACGTCCGTCCGATCGCCATCACCTCGCCGACCGACTTCATGTGCGTGGAGAGGCTCCCCTCCGCCCCCGGGAACTTCTCGAACGCGAACCTGGGCACCTTTGTGACGACGTAGTCGATCGTGGGCTCGAACGAGGCGGGCGTCGCCTTCGTGATGTCGTTGGGGATCTCCTCCAGCGCGTAGCCGACCGCGAGCTTGGCGGCGATCTTGGCGATCGGAAAGCCGGTGGCCTTCGACGCGAGCGCCGAGGAACGTGAGACGCGCGGGTTCATCTCGATCACCACCACCTCGCCCGTCCGCGGGTTGACGGCGAACTGGATGTTCGAACCGCCAGTTTCCACGCCGACCGCCCTGATCACCCGCAGCGCCTGGTCGCGGAGCTCCTGGTAGAGCCGGTCGGTGAGCGTCTGGGCGGGGGCGACGGTGACGCTGTCCCCCGTGTGAACGCCCATCGGGTCGACGTTCTCGATCGAGCAGATGACCACCACGTTGTCGTTGCGGTCGCGCATCACCTCGAGCTCGAACTCCCCCCAGCCCAGCACCGACTCCTCCACCAGCACCTGGTTGATCGGGCTCGCTGCGAGCCCCTCCGAGATCACCTGCCGCAGCTCGGTCTCGGTCCGGCCGACCCCGCCCCCGGCGCCACCGAGGGTGTACGCGGGACGCACGATCGCCGGTAGGGCCAGAGCGCCGCCCGAGAGCGCGGCCTCCGCCTCGCCGACCGAGGTGACGATGAGCGACCAAGGGACCCGCAGGCCGGCCCCCTCGATCGTTTCCCGGAACACCTCCCGATCCTCCGCCCGGCGGATCGCCTCGTAGTCGGCCCCGATCAGCTCGACGCCATAGCGCTCGAGGACCCCCTCGACGTGGAGCGTCGAGGCAAGGTTGAGCGCCGTCTGTCCGCCCAGCGTCGGCAGCAGGGCGTCCGGGCGCTCGCGCTCGATGATCCGCTCGATCGACTCCGGCGTCAAGGGCTCGAGATAGGTCCGGTGGGCGAACTCCGGGTCGGTCATGATCGTCGCCGGGTTCGAGTTCACGAGCACGACCTCATACCCCTCGGCGATCAACACCTTGCAGGCCTGCACGCCCGAGTAGTCGAACTCCGCAGCCTGCCCGATCACGATCGGGCCAGAGCCGATGAGCAGGATCTTCTGGATGTCGGCGCGCCTAGGCATGAACAAATTCCGCCCGCGTGCTCGGCTCCCGCTCGCTCGCACCAGCACCACTGGCCATCTTGCTCGCTCGCTCCCGCGTCCGCCGCGGGCGGGTGGTCGTCACTTCAGCTCCAGGAACCGGTCGAAGAGATGCCGGGCGTCGTGAGGCCCAGGGCCCGCCTCCGGGTGGTATTGGACCGTCGCCCCGGGGACGTCCCGTAGGACCAGGCCCTCGACGGTGCGGTCGTAGAGGTTCAGGTGGGTGAGCTCGGCCTCGCCGAAGTCGGTCTGCCAGCGCACCGGTCGATCGCCCTCGATCGTGGCCTCCCCGCCCGGGCCCTGAACCGCGAAGCCGTGGTTCTGGGACGTGATCTCGATCCTCCCGGTGTTCAGATCCTTGACCGGATGGTTCGCGCCGCGGTGGCCGAACGGGAGCTTGAAGGTCTCGAGCCCCACCGCCCGGCACAGCAGTTGGTGGCCGAGGCAGATGCCGAACACCGGTCGCCTGCCGACCAGTTCGCGAACTGTGTCGACGACATAGCCGAGGGCCGCCGGATCGCCAGGGCCGTTCGCGAGCAGGATCAGGTCCGGATCGTGCTCCAGCACCTCCTCGGGAGAGACGGAGCACGGCAGCAGGGTCAGCCGGCAGTCACGCTCGCGGAGCTGCCGGATAATGGAGAGCTTGATCCCGGTGTCGATCCCGACCACGTGGCGACCGCCGCCGTCGATCTCGACTGGGCTCTCGGCGGTCACCGTCCGCGCCAGGTCGGTGCCGGACATTGAGGGCTCGGAGCCGACGCGATCGCGCGCCTCCGCCGCGTCGAGCTCGGCTGGGAAGACCCCGGCGCGCATCGCCCCGCGGTCGCGGATGTGGCGAACGAGCGCCCGCGTATCCACTCCCTGAATGGCCGGGATTTCGCAGTCTCGAAGCCAGTCGAGCCAACCCCCCTCGGCATCGGCCGCGTGCTCGGCGTTCTTCGCCTCGCGCATGACCACCGCGCGCGCATGGACCCGGTCGGACTCCATTGCCGCGGCCGCCACGCCGTAGTTGCCGATCAGGGGATAGGTGAAAATGATGATCTGACCGGCATACGACGGGTCGCTGACCGCCTCCTGGTAGCCGGTCATCGCGGTGTTGAAGACGATCTCGCCCGTGACCTCGCCGCCGGCCCCGCAGAGCCAGCCGTCGAACCTGGTCCCGTCCTCGAGCAGCACGTATCCCGCCTCGTGCCCCTCGCCGCCGGGGGCTGCGGGCCGCGAGCTCATGACGGGTTGGGGGCGAACTCGAGCACCAGGCTCTGCACCCGCTTGAACTCGTCGGTGCCGGCTCGCGCGACGAGCTCGAACAGCGCCGTCTCGACGCTCGTGATCACGGCGCCCGCGGCCTCGGCCTTTTGGAGCCCGACCCGCCGGTTCTGCTCGAACCGGGATCCGACCGCGTCCTCGGCGACGTGCACCTCGACCCCCTGATCGAGCAGGTCGAGCACCGTCTGGTTGACGCACACATGAGCCTCGATGCCGCAGACGAGCGCCTGGTTTCGGCCGCTGAGGTCGAAGCCCTCCGCCTCGGTCGCCGAGAAGCAGACCTTTTCGATCGGCTCGACGCCCTCGGGCAGGCGCGTCGCGACCTCCTCCACCGTTCGCCCCAGGCCCTTTGGGTACTGCTCGGTCACCACGACCGGGATCCCAACCGCTTCGGCGCCGCGGACCAGGGTGGCCGTGGCCTCTGCGATGCCGTCAAAGCTCGGCACCGCCTTTCGGAACGCCTCCTGGACGTCGATCACGACCAGGGCGGCCCGCTCGCGGTCGAGCTTCCCCGCGCTCACGCGACCCCCATCGCGAAGCTGCGCTGCCGGTAGACAACCCGGCCGGCGACGACGGTCATCAGCACGCGGCCGCGCATCGTGCTCCCCGCGAAGCAGGAGTTGGACGAGCGGCTCTCCCAGCCCTCGGCGCCCGGCTCCCATTCCGCGTGCGGGTCGAACAGCACCAGGCTCGCCTCGCTGCCGATCGCGAGGCTGGGCGGCTCGAGGCCGAACGGCGCCGCGCCGGCGCTCATCCTCTCCACGAGGACCCCCAGCTCCAGCACTCCTGGGACGACCAGCTGGGTATGGAGGGCGGCGAAGGCCGTCTCGAGCCCGGTCACCCCCATCGCCGCCTGCTCGAACGGGACCTCCTTCTCGTCGATGGAATGCGGCGCGTGGTCGGTCGCCACGCAGTCGATGACGCCGGAGCGAATGCCGTCGATCAGCGCCCTGCGGTCATCAGCGCCGCGAAGCGGCGGATTCATCTTGAAGCTCGAGTCGAGGCTCCTGACCTCCTCGTCGGTAAGGGTCAGGTGATGGGGGGTCGCCTCGCACGTGATCCGCACCCCGGCGTCCTTCGCCGCCGCCACCGCCGCCACCGACTCGCGGGCGGACAGATGCTGGACGTGGATGCGAGCGTCCTCGTAGGACGCGAGGGCAGCGTCGCGGGCGATCATGGTGGACTCGGCGACGGACGGGATGCCGGCGAGCCCCAGTGCGGCGGAGACGATCCCCTCGTGCATCACGCCCCCCTTGTGCGGCTCGTGTGGCCCAGCGGGACGCGACAGGTCGTGGTCCTCCTCGTGCAGCGCCAGCTGCGCGCCCACCAGGTGCTGGTACTGAAGGGCGCGCCGCATCACCCTCGCGTTCGAGATCGGCAGGCCGTCGTCCGAGAAGGCGATCGCCCCAGCCTCGCGGAGCTCCACCATCTCGGTGAGCTCCTCGCCCACCATGCCGCGGGTGACGCAGGCCAGGAAACCGGTGGGCACGAACGCCCCCTCGGACGCCCGCTCACGGAGGGAGCGGACATCGGCCGCCGTGTCGACCGGCGGCTCGGTGTTCGCCATGGCCAGCACCCCGCAATATCCCCCCGAGGCGGCGGCGCGGGTCCCCGTCTCAACGTCCTCCTCGTCCTCGTCACCGGGAGTCCGCAGATGGACGTGCGGGTCGAAGAACGCCGGAAGCACCATCCTGCCCTCGGCGTCGATCATCTCGGCGTCGCCCGCCTCGACGCTTCCGGCGGCCGCGATCTCCGCGATCTCGCCCCCCCGCACCACGACGTCGTAGACGCCGTCGACCCCGGCCCTCGGATCCAGCACGGCAGCCCGGCTGAGGACGAGGTTGCCCTCCCGCTCACCGCCTCCTCTCCAGTCGAGCGAGGACACGGGACGAGGCGACGCGCTCACGCCGGCTCCTTGATGGGGGTGGGCCTCTGCACGTCCCCGGGATCGCCGGTCCGCCCACCGTCCGGGCGGGGCCGCGCGCCGGCGAGGAGCTCGTAGAGAATCGCCATCCTGACCACCAGCCCGCTCTCGACCTGCTCGGCGATCAGCGAGTTGGGGCCGTCGATCACCTCTGGGGACAGCTCGACGCCCCGGTTGACGGGACCCGGGTGCATGAGCAGCTGACGCGAGCCGAGCCGGCGCGCGTCGATCTGATAGCCGGCCACGTACTCGCGGATCGAGGGGACAAACTGCTCGCCCATCCGCTCGTGCTGCATGCGAAGCGAGTAGATCACGTCGGCCTCCGCGAGGCCGTCGAGCTCGTAGGAGACGTGGCACCCGAGCGCCTCGTCGACCGCCCGGGGGATCAGGGTCGGGGGCCCGCACACTGTCACCTCGGCCCCCATCATCCGGAAGGCGAGCACGTTGGACCGGGCGACCCTGCTGTGGAGAACGTCGCCGACGATCCAGATCCGCTTTCCCTCCAGGGACCCCAGCCTGTGGAGCAGCGTGTAGACGTCGAGCAGCGCCTGACTCGGGTGCTCGTGCTTGCCGTCCCCGGCGTTGACCACCGCGGCGTCGGTCCAGCCGGCCACGAGGTCGGCGGCCCCGGCGTCGGGTGAGCGGATCACGATCGCCTCCGGCCCGTAGGCGCTGAGGGTTGCGATCGTGTCCTTGAGCGACTCGCCCTTGTCGACCGAGGAACCGGCGGCCTTCACGGACACGACGTCCGCGGAGAGGCGCTTGGCGGCCAGCTCGAAGGACGAGCTCGTCCTCGTACTCGATTCGTAGAAGAGGTTGACGATCGTGCGGCCCCTCAGGGTGGGCACTTTCTTGATGTCGCGCCGCCCCACCTCCGCGAAACCGTCGGCCCGCTCCATGATCCGCTCGATGTCCGTACGGTCGAGCTCCGCGATCGCGAGCAGGTGTCTCACCGCGGGGCCCCCACGCTCTCGGCGATTGCCACTTCGTCGACGCCGTCCAGCTCCTCCACTCGAACGTAGACGCGCTCGTCCCGGGAGGTCGGCAGGTTCTTGCCCACGTAGTCGGGGCGGATCGGAAGCTCGCGGTGTCCGCGGTCGACGAGCACTGCGAGCTGCACCCGTTGCGGACGCCCGTAGTCGAACAGGGCGTCGATCGCCGCCCTCACGGTTCTACCGGTGAACAGCACGTCGTCGACCAGGACCACGGTCCGGCCGTCGAGCTCGAAGTCCAGGTGGGAGGCGTGCACGACGGGCTGGGCCCCGGGCTCGCGCGCGTTGACATCGTCGCGATAGAACGAGATGTCAAGGTCGCCGAACGGCACCTCGGACCCCGTCTGCTCGCCGACCAGGGCGTGGAGCCGTTCCCCGAGCACGGCGCCGCGAGTGTGGATGCCGACCAGGGCGACCGTGTCGGACGCCGGGTTCTTCTCGACGATCTCGTGCGCGATCCGCACCAGGGTGCGGCGCAAATCATCGCGATCGAGGACGACCTTGTGGTCAGCGTTGATGCTCTCGCCCCTTCCTGGCCTCTCCGGACCGGGTTAAAGGAACCGTCCACGCGAGATTATCAGCGGATCGGGCGAATCCCCTTGAGCAAGCGGAAAGCCCCGCTCCATGCGGGGTTTTCGCGTGATCGCGGGCCGCACCAGGCACCGCTGAGCACCGCAGGAAACCGCTCCGTTGTGTGGTGCTGTGTGGTGCGAGTGTGGTGCAGTTGCCGCACCTTGCGGCTTTAGGGGGCGGAAACCGCTGCCGGCAGGCCTACGATGGGACCGTGTCTTCGTCCAACGGCTCATCAAGCCCGGCGCTTAGCACCTGGCCGAGGCAGTTCGAGCGGAGTTGGCAACGGTTTATTAAGGGGCAAGACGTCCCGCTAACGCCCACGAGCATTGAGGAGGGCGTGGACCCTGGGGTGATGTTCGATCCCAATGAGTTCTCGACACTGTCCCACGATCTTCGCGAGATCATCAATCGGGCGGCGCAAATCCGAACTCTCCAGACTGCCCGTCACCGGCGGGACGAGCTCGCCATCGCGGCTGGCCGATGCGAGAGTCCGATCGAGGTCGCCATGCTCTGCGCCCTCGCGCTCGCCGGGGCAGAGCGATTCGACGAGGTCATTCTTCGAGTCGATGGCCGAGATCTCCCTGGGCCACGTTCGACCGCATGGCCGCTTACCGTAGAACCGCAGGCGAGGCTCGGTAGATACCGCGTCGATTTCCTCGTCACGGGAGCTACGCGGAGGCTTGAGCGCGATGGTCGGGGAGGATTCGCGGAGGCGGGATGGTCTGAGTATGGCTTGGTGGTTGAGTGCGACGGCCATGATTTTCACGAGCGGACGCCCCACCAGGCACGGCGCGACCGGGAGCGGGATCGCAAGCTCCAGGCCGAGGGCTTCCTCGTCTTTCGCTACCCCGGTACGGAGATATGGCGAGACGCGTTCGGTGCCGCTCGCGAGGCCGTCAAGCTCATCATGGATCGAGGATTCGGCGGCGACGGACTCGACTGATCTTCGCGTCGCGCCTACCTGGATACCAGGTCGCCGACCTGGCCGCGCAGTGTCCGGTCCAACTCGAAAGCAATCTGCCGGATTGCGATCAGGGCCGGATTTCCCTTTGGCTCGACTCCAGGGTCATTCCCGGGCCCGCCCACGGTAATCCCGAGCGAGCCACCCATTGTCAGATCACCGTGCTTTGTCGGTAGCTCGTCGATGTGCACGCCTGCATCCTTGTTGGCGACGGCCAGCACGAAGTCGCGCCGGCTCCACTTGTGACCCTTCATGTCCCCGGCGATCGCGTCGTTCCACCAGCGGTCGAAATCCATCAGCTGAGGGGGGCCCCGGAGTTCGAGCGGAGGAAAGTAAGCGCCAGCCGGGACATTGAGGAGCCAGAGCCCCCATGCGCCCATAGGGCTATCTAAGCGATGGCCCGTGTCCGCGTACTGCAGCTGGTGCTTCAACCCCAGGAGCTCAAGCAGCGACGTCGACTTCTTCGTGTCGTGGACGAGCTTGCGAATTTCTGCCGAGAGTGGGCGAGCTTGCCCCTCGCTACCGCGATCGAAAGCGGCACTTAGGAGCTCCATTGTCTCGACCGACTCGCGCAGGCGCGCCTCCAGGTCCTCTCGCGTGTGTTTGTATCGGGTCACCGCTCGGTGGCACTCCGCGCTACCGGCCGGTGGGCATGACTGCCCGACGCTCGCGCCAGGCATTCGATCGGTGCTCGTTGCAGTACTGGCGACCTGGGCCAGCGGGCCTTTCACAGCGCCCATCGAGGCTGGCCTCATGACGGCAACGGCGGACCCGTCGCCGTGCACAGCGGGGGCAGACCAGTAGCCAATGGATCAGCCGGCCGTCCCCGATCGACGTGCGCCGAAGCTCATATCCGCGATCAATCCGGATGATCGCCTCCCCGCGCTCGCGGAGCTCGCTGGTGACGGGTCCCCAATCCACGGCGTAGGCTGCAGCTCGCCGCCGCCACATCGTTGTTGACTCCAGGCAGACCTCGCAGCGGTAGGTGATCCCACCTGGTGGGACGCTCCACCCTTCGGCGCGGCTGAGCCAGACAAGGGCGTCCCGGGCAAGCGCCCGAAGTCTGGTCGAGCACTCGTCGGTCCCGATCTCGGCGAGTAGCTCGGCAGTCCGCTGGAAACGACGGGGCGACCCGCTCCCCGCAGCGCGCAAGAGGGCAACCTCCTGAACAGCGAGCTCGCGCTCTCCAAGCCGGTGAAAGTCGCGGACGAGCTCTCGACCAGGCAACCGCCGGCGACTTTCCGCAGATAAGGCGTCCAGGTCGAGATCTATCTGCACAAATGCGACGGTAGGTGCAGGGGCGGATGCCATCGTCGGCCACATCAGCGCATCCCCTGACATTCAGAGCCGCCCGCTTCTGACCGCCGCCGAGGTCGCGGAGCGGCTGGGCATCTCGCTTCGCACCGTCCGCCGGCTCCAGGGTGAGCTCGGCGGCGTGCACATCGGGCGGAGTGTTCGGTTCGACCCGGAGCGCGTCAATGCGTGGCTTGCCGAGCGGATGGCCGAGGGGGACGCCGAGCGGAACGGGGCGACCTAAACGACAACGGCCCGCCGGGGAGCGGGCCGAAGGCGAAAGACGAAATGCACGCCGATCCTAACGAGCTACCTGGACAGGCCCAGTGACCGCCGCCTACCGCGTCTGCCGGCGCTGCGGTGGCGGCTTCTACCCGATGCGGGCATCGCATTGGCTCTGCCGGGCGTGTTGGCGGCACGGGCACCGTCGCTCGCGGATCACCCCGGACGCCGAGCTCCTGCTCCGCGCGATCAGCCTTTGCCATCCGGATCGCCACCCGGCGGAGCGCCGGGACGAGGCGACTCGCACGACCCAGGAGCTCCTGGCGGCCAGAGAGGAACTCGGCGCGTGACCGATGCTCCAGTCGACCTCGGGCCGCTCGATCTCGACGAGCCCCACGTTGCAGCGTTTCTCGATCGGATGGCTGACCGACTCAACATCCCTGAGGCCGAGGACGACTGCGGGCGACAGCCCAAGCACGGGCTCGCGGTGGTGACCGCCCGGCAGCTTTGCGCCCGGCCGGACCCTCCCGAGTCCGACGAGCTACTCGGGCCGCTGCTCGTGCGCCGGCAGCGCACCGTGATCGGCGGCTATACCGGCGAGGGCCGAACGACTCTGAGTCTTTGGATGGCCCGGACTGTCGCCCAGCGCCAGGAGCTCCTCGGGTGGCAGGGTGCCGGCGGTCGGGTGCTCGTGATTGACGCCGAGCAGGGCGAGCGCTCGATCAAGCGGCGGCTCCGCGAGGTCGGGCTCGAGGCATCTGAGGATCTGGACTATCTCCACGCGCCGGACGGCCTCAGCCTCGACACCGAGGACGGCGAGGCTGAGCAGGTCGAGGCATTACTTGCGGAGGGCCGTTACGCCCTGGTGGTCCTGGACCCGCTCTACAAGCTCCACCGGGGCGACTCCAACGAGGAGCGCCAGGCGGTCGATCTGATGCGCCGCTTCGACGGTTGGCGGGAGCGGTTCGGCTTCGCGCTCCTGATGCTCGTCCACTGCCGCAAGCCGCCGGCCGGGGCGAGGTTCAGCCTCCACGAGTTCTTCGGCTCGTCCGCGTACACGCGCGGGGCCGAGGTCGTGGCCGGGCTCCAGCGGCGCAGGCCCGGCTATTCGCACCTTCACTTCTTCAAGGACCGAGATGGCGACCTGCCGGTCGGGGAGGCCTGGGGGCTGATTTTCGATCGCGAGGAGGGCTTCCGCCGCGATCCCGAGGATGGGAAGGCGAAGGTCACCACCGAGGAGCAGGTCCGCGATCTGGTCGAGGCGGACCCGGACATAACGACCGAGGCGCTCATGGAGGCGACTGGCAAGGCGGAGCGCACCGTCAGAGCCGCCCTTACCAAGATCGGGGCTGTCGGGGCCGGCAAACCGAAGCGCTGGAGGCTGCCCGAACCAGCGGGCCAGGAGGGGCTCGACGTATGAGCGTTCCGGCAGTCAACTGGCAGTGTTCCGGCAACCGGTTTTCAAACCGGCAATCCGGCACCCCTTACGGGGTAGAAGCGCTGCCGCCGGTTATCCCGGCAACACCCGGCAACGTTCCGGCAAGTTTTGACCGGCAGCAAGAGGGCAGCGTCCCGCCGGTCGCCACGCTTGCGCCCGTAGGGGGCGCGGGGCGTGGCTTCCTAGCCGGGACGCGAGGCGAAGGTGGAGCGGCATGAGCGGCGCGAGTCCTCCTCCCCTCCCCCAACCTGGTACTCGCGGAACATCGACTCCGCGCCTGGCGCTCACCCGCTCCGAGGCTGCCGCCTCCCTTGGCGTGAGCCTCGACAGCTTCGAGCGCCACATCCAGCCCGAGCTCCGCCTGGTCCGACGCGGCCGACTGCGCCTCGTGCCCGTGCGCGAGCTCGACCGCTGGCTGGAGCGCGAGGCGGCGAGGACTGTAGAGGCGTGATGGCGTCGGTTTCAGAGACCCACAGCCCCACAGAAGCGGCTTGTCCATGCGGTACGCGGTGGCCGCGCCACGCCCGCACCACACTCACGCTGCGCTCGACGCCGGCTCGGAGACACCGATGAGTCGCTCGTGGACGTGCTCGCGCTGCGAGCTTCGGGCCAGCTTCGCCCCGGGCCACGGGCCGCCTGCCGAGCGAAAGCGAGCCGGTGGCGTGCGTTTCGTTCACGGTTACCGTCGAGGCAGCCCCACCGCCACAGCCTGCGAAGAGGAGCACGGCGAACGCCGGGACGAGACGACGCATGGCGCGATCCTACCCCGAGGCGAGGCATGAGCCGCGCCCACCGAGGCGTGAGGCCTGGAGGCGCTCCTATGGCGCGAGGCCGGGTCGAGAATCTCCAGACCGCGGACGGCAAGCCGGTCGCCGGGGCCGAGCCGGGCAACACGCGGGCGGCCAAGCACCTGGCCCACAGCGAACCGGCCGTGAGGCGGGTCGCCACTGTCCAGAAGCGTCGGCTCCTGCGCCAGATCGGACTCCGGCAGGCGGACCTCGGCGGCGTCGGCCTCGCCTACCTCGACAACTGGGCGAGAGCTCAGGCGAAGGTCGAGCTCATGGACTCCTGGGCCGAGGAGCACGACGGCTGGCTCGACGGCGAGGGCAACCTGCGCCCCTTCGCGAGCTTCTACTTCACCGCCCTGAACACGGCCCGCCGGGCGCTCGATCAGTTCGCGGGCCACCTGACGGCACAGGGCAAGGCGGACGCCTCGATGGTGGTCGAGCTCCAGGCGCGGAGGCTCCGGTGATCGTTGAGCTACCGGAGGGCGACGACGTACAGGGCCAAACTGAGGTGCACGGAGTCGGCGCATGTATTGCCACCGGCCTCCCACTTGGCGGTGAGGCGAACTTGTCGGTCGTGACCGGACGGGACAAGCTGACCGGGAGGGATGCCGCTGAGGTTGCTCCCGATGGGCGAATCCCCGAGGTTGGCGCTAGTGATGACGCCGTTGGGATTGACGCCGCCGGGCTGGGCATAGACGTAGACAACGACGCCATTGGCTCCGCAATCGCGTCGGTCGTCGGTGATGCGGCCAAAGACCCAGTCCGTTTCCTGCGCGCCCTGTGTGAAGGTGTTGTGCGCGAGCGGGATCGACCCGAACTCGCTGCTGGCCCCCACCGGAACCGTTGCCGACCCGGTCGCCTGAGTAACGGTGTTACGGGCATCCGTCGGGGTGAGGCTCCCATTGGCTACGTCTTGGCCGTTGATAGACCCGCCGATGATGTTCGCGTGCTTGCCGCCCGGCGGCTTGTGGCCGGAGATCGTGTCCTTGCCGACTTGGCTGTTCGACGTGATCACTACGGCGGCGAGCGCCGAGCCTCCGGCGAGGACAGAGAACAGCGCGAGCGTGGAGATGACGTTGGCGTAGGTCAAGCGGCTGCGGATGCGGCGCACGGCTCCTCCCTAAATAGGCTGCCTGCTGCCAACCCTAAAGCGCCCGCGGTTTCCCGTCTAGGGGCACTGGAGGACGGGGTATGAACGCCATTGAGTGGGCCGAGGCCAACTGGCGGCTCCCGGACGGGCAGCTGATCCGGCTGCGGCCCTGGCAGCGGGCGGCGCTAGAGGCGATGTTTCCGCCCGATGGCTCGCCCTCGCCCTACGAGACTTTCCTGCTCTCGACGGTGAAGAAGGCTGGCAAGACCACCCTCGACGCTGTCGCCACCCTCTACGCGGCCCTGACCTTTCCGGCTCCCGAGGTCGCCTACACGATGGCCAACGACGAGGCCCAGGCCCAGGAGCGCGTTTTTGACCTGGTCGCGAAGGCCGTGCGGGCAACGGGCCTCGTGCACCGAGGCGCGGCGGTGGTCAGCAAGTCCGAGATCACTTTCCCTGAGACCGGGACCAAGATCGTCGCCCTGCCTGCCGACTTCGCCGGGGCCGCCGGGGCGACGTTCGGTATCACCAGCTGGACCGAGCTCTGGGCCTACCGCCACGAGCAGCACGTGCGCCTCTGGGAGGAGCTGACGCCGATCCCCAACCGCCGCTCACTTCGGATCGTGGACTCCTACGCCGGGTTCGCGGGCGACTCGCCGATCTTGGAGCCGATGTGGCACAGGGCCCTCGGCGGCGAGCGGCTTCACCCGACGCTGCCGATCTTCGCCGCCGGGAAGCTCTGGGCCTACATCGACGCGGGCGAGGAGGCCCAGGAGCGGGCCTGGCTCGGCGACCCGATTCAGATGGAGGACTACTACGCCGAGCAGCGCGAGACGCTTCGCCCCGGGACCTTCAACCGCCTCCACCTGAACATGTGGCAGTCGGGCGAGGAGGCGTTCATCACCTCCGAGGACTGGGACGGGATCACCGATCCCGGCCTCGAGCGGCCCCTGCCGTGGGCGAGCATCCCGCTCTCGGTCGGCGTGGACGTGGCGACCAAATCCGACTGCGCGGCAGTCGTCGCCGTCACCCGCGAGAAAGACCGGCTGCGGCTCGCGGCGCACAGAATCTGGACGCCGCGAAAGGGCGCGGCCCTCGACCTGGAGGAAACGGTCGAGCGCTATCTGCTCGACCTCCACGAGCGCTACTACCTGCGCGAGGTCCGCTTCGACCCGTTCCAGATGGCCCGCAGCGCCGCCACACTGCGGAAGCGAGGCCTGCGGATGGTCGAGTTTCCGCAGTCATCGGCGAACCTCACACGGGCGTCCCAGAACCTCTACGAGCTCATCCGGGGCCGAAACCTCGTCGTCTATCCCGACGCCGAGCTCCGACGCCACGCGCTGAACGCCGTCGCGATCGAGAGCGCTCGCGGGTGGCGGCTCGCGAAAGAGAAATCGAGCCGCAAGATCGACGGCGTCGTCGCGCTCAGCTTCGCGGCCCTCGGGGGGCTTCGGATTCGTCGCTCAACCAAGAGCCGGCTCGCGGCCTTTGGCGGCTACGGACGCCACTCGCACATTACGGGCGACCTACTCCATCGCGGCTACGACCCGAGAGATCGCTGATGCTCGATCTGATCCCAGCCGCCCTTGCTCGCCTCCCCGCCGCCGTCCGCCTCCGGGCGGGACGGGCGACCCTGCTCCGGGCGGAGGGCTACACCGACGCCGAGATCGCCGGCCGGCTGGGCTGCTCACGTCGCACGCTCGCCAACGACCGTGCCGCCCTCCGCGCCTCCCTGGTCGAGACCCTGCGCGACTCGGGCTACTCGGAGCGCGAGGCCGCCCTGGCGCTTGGCGTGTCGGTCGCCGAGATCCGTTGCACAGCGGCGGGGTCGCGGGACGACAATCGGATCGAGGCAGCGTGAGCGATTACCGGACACCGGAGACGATCAGCTTCAGCATCCGCGACGACGCCGGCCGCGTCGAGCACGTCGACGCCCGACCTGATGGGCGGCGGCGCGAGCTCGGCGAGCTCATCGCCGACGTGGAGCAGCTGCTCGACGAGGATCGCGAGAACGTCGCCCAGTCGGTCGCGCTGATCGTCAAGCGCGACGGGATCGGCTACGCCGAGGCCCTCGGCCAGGTGCTCGCCCTCCTCGACTCCGCCCGGGAGTTGGACCAGTGGACGGCAGAGAGCGCGGACCCGGAGCGGCTCGCGCTGCACCAGCGCGTCCAGGCCCGAGCAGCCCGCGAGAGCATCGACTACGGCGAGGCACTGCGGCAGATCGACGGAGAGGAGCAGCCATGAGCAGCGAGATGACGATTGAGCAGGCGCGCCAGCTGGTCGAGCAGGGCTGGGAGCAGGCTCGGGAGCGGGCGCTCCAGAACGCCGCGCTCGGGCGGATGAACGAGCACAACTTCCGGATCGGGGTGCGCAAGGCCGATGAGCGCCGCGCCCGCGAGGCGAAGGCCGAGGCCGAGCGTGAGCAGAAGGCGCTTCGCAAGGCGTGGGTCAAGGAACGGGTCATGAGCAAGGCCCAGGCCGCGCGGGTGGACTTCACAAATCGCTATGACCTCCACGAATCCGACGCCGGTCTCATCGCGTTCGGCACGTCCGAGGCGCAGCGCGCCGCGCGCGACGCCGGAACGCTCTACATCGCTCCCCACCCGCTTCACCACGGGATCGACCCTCGCGGCTTCGGCAAGTTCCAACTCGTCGGCGTCGATCCAACTGGAGAGGAGCTCCGGCCCCTCGCGGAGCGGATCGCTGCCGAGGAGGCAGAGCGCGAGAGGCGCGCCGCCGAGCGGGCCGAGGCTCAGCGCGAGGCCCATCAGCGAGAGCACGAGCTCGCCCGCTACGGCGTCCCGCTGTCCGATGCCTGACTTGCCGGCGGCCCGCAGTCGAGCCGCGCCACATGGGGATTCACGCTTCTTGCCCCGGCGCGGCGGTCGCCGGCGAGCTCTCTGGGGCCCGCCAGCAAGCGACTGCCGGAGAGCGTAGGATTGGCGTCGTCAAGCGATAAATGCCCCGGCGGAGCCGTAACTCCCCGGGGCCGGCACAGGAGGGATTAGCTCCTATGCAGGATCAGCGTAATCCGCGCCGGTCGCGCAAGCTGACCGGCATCCGAAAGCGTCACGCCCGCAGCTGCTCATCGCGGGCCGGTGGCAACTGCAACTGCTCCCCCGCTTGGGAGGCAAGCGCATGGAGCCCGCGCGAGCGAAAGCGAGTCTGGAAGCGCTTTCCGACCGAGGCCGCCGCGAAGGCGTGGCGGCGCGACGCCGGGCAGGCCCTCGAACGCGGCACCATGCGAACCCCGACAAAGCGCACGCTCCGGGAGGAAGCCGAGGCCTGGCTGGAGGGAGTCGAGAACGGCTCGATTCGCACGCGCTCGGGAAACACCTACAAGCCCTCAGCGTTGCGGGGGTATCGGCATGCCCTGACCGAGCGGGTATTGCCCGACGTCGGAGCGGTACGGCTCTCGGAGCTCCAGCGCCAGGACGTTCAGGCCCTCGTGGATCGCCTGGTCGCGGACGGGCTCCAGCCGAGCACGATCAGAAACGCGGTGATGCCGCTGCGGGCGATCTATCGCCGGGCGGTTTCGCGGGACGTGGTCGCTGTGAATCCCACAGAGCGCCTGGAGCTCCCCCGGGTCGAGGGCAAGCGGGAGCGGATCGCGGCTCCGACCGAGGGGGCCGCTCTGATCGCCGCCCTCCGGGCCGAGGATCGAGCTCTGTGGGCCACGGCGATGTACGCCGGGCTTCGCCTCGGCGAGCTCAAGGCGCTTCGCTGGGCGGATGTTGACCTCGCAGTCGGGACGATCAGGGTCGAGCGGTCCTGGGACGCTCAGGAGGGCGTGATTGAGCCGAAGTCAGTTGCGGGCCGGAGGTCGGTCCCGGTGGCCGCCGTCCTACGGGACTACCTGATCGAGCACCGCCAGCGGGTCGGCGAGGCCGTCGAGCTCGTGTTTGGCCACGCGGAGGGTCGCCCGTTCAGCGAGACAGGGGCTCGCCGCCGGGCGGCCCTAGATTGGCGAGAGGCGGAGCTCGACGGCATCGGCTTCCACGAGTGCCGCCACACCTACGCCTCGCTGATGATCGCCGCCGGGGTCAACGCGAAGGCCCTCTCGACGTTCATGGGCCACGCGAATATCTCGATCACCCTCGACCGCTACGGCCACCTGATGCCGGGCAGCGCCGCCGAAGCGGCGGACCGCCTGGACGCCTACCTGGAGGCCCAGCTGGCACGCACAGCCGAGGCTGAGAGCGAGCCGAGCGTGGCGCAGAGTGTGGTGCAGGAGGTCGGTTCCAGCGAGATTCCGCTTGAACAAGCCAGCGCCGCGTCAAGCGGAGGCGGTTAAAGGAACCGACGGCGCGAGCCTAGCAGGCGGGCGGGCCGAATCCCCCAGCTTGGCATCCCGATGCGATCATGCGGCGATGGCCGGCACCCGCGACGCCGCACGCGAGGCGATCGAGGCTCATCAGGCAGCAGGCCGCCGCTTTACGGCCGGCGGTGTCGGCAGCTTCGTGCGCGAACAGGGAGACGGCGCCCCGGTCGTCCTCCTGCATGGCGTTCCGACGAGCTCCTTCCTGTACCGGAAGGTGATCCCGGCCCTCGCCGAGCAGGGATTGCGGGGGGTGGCGTTCGACTTTCCAGGCCTCGGACTCGCCGATCGGCCCTCGAGCTTCGACTACAGCTGGTCCGGAATCGCCAGTTGGACTCGGGAGGCGATGGACGCGCTCGGAATCGAGCGCTGCCACCTGGTGGTCCACGACATCGGCGGGCCGATCGGGTGCGAGTGGGCCGTGACGGAGCCGGACCGGGTGCTGTCCCTGACCGCGCTC
Source organism: Solirubrobacterales bacterium (assembly GCA_050697075.1). GTDB lineage: Bacteria > Actinomycetota > Thermoleophilia > Solirubrobacterales > 70-9 > AC-56. The sequence goes on from JBOGZC010000007.1 coordinate 33,574, forward strand.
AACACCATGCTGGGCCTGGCCACGTTCCAGCGCCCGTGGTCGATGGCTCCGTTCGCCATCCCCGGGATCGGCCGGATCGCACTGGCCACCCTGACCCCCTGGGCGTTCTCGCGGATCTTCTACCTCCAGGGGATCGCGGACCGCACCGCGGTGCCGCGCCACGAAGCGTACGCGCACTATGAGCTGCTCAAGCGAGGAGACGGGGGCCGTGCCTTCCGGAAGGTCATGCGGGGCTTCGCGCTGACGGAGGCCAAGCAGCGCTTCTTATGGGAGGGACTGTCCGAGCGTCGCTACCCCGCGCGCATCGTTTGGGGAGAGCGCGACCCGGCGATCGGCCTCGATCAGATGCGACTGGCGCAGGAAGCGCTCGGCGTCGACGACCCGATCCTGTTGCCCGCCAAGCACTTCCTCCAGGAGGATCACCCGACCGCGGTCGCACAGGCGATCGCCGACCTCGCGGCGCCGCTCGGCTAGGAGCTCTTCGCCCGGGCTGCGGCCCGTGCCCCGTTCTCGATCAGTCGCGGCGCGCCCCGCTCAGGAAACGGCACCTCGACCACGTCGAAGTCCCGCGGGGCCTCGCACCGGGAGAGCTCCTCGCGGGCCTCGGCCAGCACGTCGCGAACGTCGTAGCGAGAGGAGACGTGGACCAGGGCGAGCAGCCTGACGCCCGCCTCTCGGGCCAGCGCAGCGGCCTGCCGGGCGGTCGAATGGCCGGTCTCGGCGGCCCGGTCGGTCTCCTCGTCGGCGAAGCTTCCGTCGTGCACGAGCAGCTCGGCCTCGTGCGCGGCGACGCGCACCATCTCGCAGGGCGCCGTGTCACCGGTGACGACGATCTTTCGGCCGCGCCTGTGCTCCCCCATCACCTGGTCGGGCCTGACCTCGCCGTCCGAGCCGCTCACGGGCTCGCCGGCCTGGAGCCTGCCGAAGTCGGGGCCGGGCTCGACGCCGAGTCGCGCCGCGACCTGGGGATCGAAGCGCCCTGGCCGCTCGTCCTCGACCAGTGCGTACCCATAGGCACGCACCCGGTGGTCGACCCCGAAGCAGCGCACCTCATAGCCGTCGTGGCGGACCGCGTCCCCCTCGTCGAGCTCCAGCAGCTCGACCCCGTAGGAGAGGCGCCCGACGATCCTGCCAAGCGCCTTGAACAGCTCCCCCAAGCCGGGCGGGCCGACGATCCGCAACGGTCGCTCGCGGCCCTGCAGGTCATACGTCTTCAGCAGGCCGGGCACCCCTAGGTAGTGGTCCGCGTGGTAGTGCGTCACGTAGATTTCGTCCACCGCCACGAGCCCGGTCGACCGCTGCATCTGGCGCTGCGAGCCCTCGCCGCAGTCGAACAGCAGTCGGTCGCCGCCCACGCGCGCCAGCAGGCAGGCCGTGGCGCGCCTGGCGGTAGGCACCGAGCCGCCGGTGCCAAGGAAGACGACGGAGAGGTCCATCGGCTTACCGTAGCCGTGGCAGGCGTCGGTCGTAGACTGACGAGGTTCGCGCCCGTAGCTCAGTTGGATAGAGCGCCTGCCTCCGGAGCAGGAGGTCACAGGTTCGAGTCCTGTCGGGCGCGCTCTCCGGTCTGCGGTCCTCGCTAGGGCGAACTCTCCACGTAATTGAAGGCGGCCGAGCAAGAGGAGACGTTGCCGGCGGCGTCGATCGAGTCCGCGTGGAAGGACGTCGTCGTGCGGTCCGCGACCGAGGCGAGGAGGCCCGGGGAGGCGAATTGGGCAGCCGGGGCGTGGGCCATCGGGGTGCCCGTGCAGCCAGCGGTTCCGTAGAGCCTCACGGCGGCACCCGACGCGGCTGTGCCCTTCACCCTCGGATGGTTGTTGTTGGCGGGCGAATTGGGGTCCGTGTCCGTGATCCGTGGGGCGGGTGGCGCGTGAGTGTCCACGGTGAACGTGCGCGATGCGATCCGGCTGCCGTTTCCGGTCGCGTCGATCGCCTTGATGGCGTAGCGGTGCCCGCCGTCGCTCAGTGGCGCGAGCGTCCGCGGCGAGGTGCAGGGAGCAAATGGGTTTCCGCCGAGACGGCACCTGAAGGTGGAGCCGGGCTCGCTCGAGAAGAACGAGAAGATGGGCGTTGGATCCCTGGTGTACCCCCGTTGCCGCGGGCCCGAGCGGATGATCACGTGCGGCGGCGTCTTGTCGGCGCTGAAGTGGATGTAGCCGTTGAAGGCCGCCTTGGCCGTTCGGTCGTGCCTCAAGAGCCCGGCGCTGCCGCAGAAGCTGCAGCGATGCGCGAACCGGGAATCCGGCGCCGGATCGCGCCACAGGAACCAATAGAGGCGCTGCACGTTCCAGGTCGCACGATTTCGGAGGGCCAGCTCGAACGAGCCCCGCAGCAACTTCGCCTGGCCGGCGGGGCCCTGGTTGATGCCGAAGCGGTCGGGCGGCGCCGATCCCCAGCCGAACTCGGTGAGCCACAGGGGAGTAGCCCCGTCCCCGTGGCGCTTCATCACGGAGTGGACCCGTTGGACCTCCTGCCCGAAGTCGTAGACGGTCGAGGCGTACGGGTGCAGGGCGGCAACGTCGAACTCCTTCTTGATCCCGGCCTGACCGTATAGGCGGTCGAGAAACACCCAGGCCTTGAGGCCCCCGTCCGGTGGATAGCCCGGATTTCCGGCGAGGACGATCTGGGCCGTCCGGTCCCGGCTCTTGATCGCGTCGTGGGAGATCCCGAGCAGGCGCGCGTACTGATGGACGGTCTGGGAGTCCGAGCCCTCGGGGTTGAAGAACTTCCTCAGATTGGGCTCGTTCCACACTTGCCATGAGTGGATCGGCATCGGGGTGGCGCGCGCTCCGTATCGCTGGCGGTAGGCGTTGCTCCAGTACGAGCCTCCGGGCCCGTAGCGATCGACCGCTGCCTTGAGGAAGTTCTCCCAGGCGTGCTTGTGGGCCGCGCTGTCGATCGGAGGACGCCCCGGGTTGCTGGCCACCCAGCGGGGCGATCCCCAAACGAACGGGACGGCCCGGATCCCCCGCGAGGCCAGGGCGCCGATGAAGCGATCCGAGGTACCCCAGTCGAACTGGCCCGGGGCCGGCGCGACGGACTTCCAGCCGAGCTCGAAGCGATTCGTGTGCACTCCTTTCGCGGCCATTCCCTTGACATCCCGGGCGTCGAGCTGGCCCTTTGCGTCGAACTGCCCCTGGACGACGCCGAAGAACTCGGACCTGCCCGCGTTCGCGACCGCCGGCGCGAGAAGCGTCCCGGCGAGCAGCGCGATGAGGAGGGCGAGCCGCCTCACGGGCGTCCCCAGAGCTCCAGCGGAGGAGCGGGCGGCGCATCAAGATTCAGGTGTGGCCGGCGGTGCGTCGAGGGCGAGCCGGCGCTGGGTGATCGCTTCACGAAGCCTCCTCCCAGGCCCTGCCTGGCGTGGCCCAAACGGGCTGGCGACCCTAGCCCCGGCATCCGGCTGCGTCAAGTTGCCTACCTGATGTCCGTGAGCGCTACCAGGTGCCTGACGCACGCGGACGCCGGCCGCGCCGGCTTAGTCCTCGACCCAGGGGCAACGGCTCGCCGTCCGGGCGGTCCCGCGATGAGAGACTCCCCCTCATGAGCGCGGATCGCGAGCTCGACGTGGCCCTCTTCGGTGCGACGGGCTTCGCAGGGCGGCTCGCGGCCGAGTACCTCGCCCGCCACGCGCCCGAGGGTGCTCGCATCGGCCTCGCGGGGCGCTCGGAGGGGCGACTCGGCGAGGTCCGGGCGACCCTGGGTGCCGGGGCTGAGGAGTGGCCCCTCGTAGTGGCCGACTCGGGCGACACCGGCTCACTGGCCGAGTTGGCCGGTGCCACCAGGGTCGTCGCGACCACGGTTGGCCCCTACAGGCGATCGGGGCTGCCGCTGGTGGAGGCGTGTGCGAAAGCCGGGACGAACTACGCGGACCTGACGGGCGAGGTTCTGTTCATGCGCGAGACGATTGACCGCTTCGACGATGCCGCCACGGCCAGCGGGGCGCGCATCGTTCACGGGTGCGGATTCGACTCGGTCCCCTCCGACCTGGGGGTGCTCCTGTTGCACCAAGCCGCGCGGGCGGACGAGGCCGGCGAGCTCGAGGACGTGACGCTTGTGGTCACGGCCCTCAGGGGCGGCCTCAGCGGCGGAACGCTGGCCTCCCTGGAGGGAGAGCTCGACGATGTCCGCGCCAGCGAGACCTCGCGTCGGATCGTCGAGGATCCGTACGCCCTGAGCCCGGACCGTGGGGCCGAGCCGGATCTGGGCGACGAAACCGACCTACGAGGCGTTGTGCACGATGACGAGCTCGGCTGGCTGACAGGGTTCGTCATGGCGTCGATCAACACGCGAGTTGTGCGTCGCAGCAATGCCCTTCGGGACTGGGCTTACGGCCGTCGGCTTCGATACCGCGAGGTGACGGGTTTGGGCTCGGGGCTGACCTCGCCCGTGAAGGCCGCTGGATTGAGCGGGGCGCTCTGGGCGCTCCAGGCCGGGATCGCCAGCCGCGCCACCCGCCCCCTCCTGGATCGCGTCCTCCCAGCTCCCGGGGAGGGCCCCAGCGAGAGGTCGCGGCTCCGCGGCTTCTTCCGGATCGAGATCCACGGCCGCACTGCGAAGGGAGCGCATTACGTGTGTGATGTCGCCGCCAAGGGCGACCCCGGCTACGCCGCCACCGCCGTGATGCTCGGAGAAAGCGCGCTCTGCCTGGCCCTCGAGGATTGCCCTCCGCCCCCGGCCGGCGTCCTCACGCCCGCCACCGCCATGGGCTCGGTGCTCGTTGACCGGCTGCGAGCCGCCGGACTCACGCTTCAAGTGCGGCGCAGCGGATGAGCGGGGGAGCCAGGATTCGAACCCGGATGCCCGGCTTTGGAGGCCGGGCTGTGCCAAGTGCTCTCTCCCCCTTTCGGGGGAGTTATCGGCTGGCGGGAGCCGAACCTTCATTCCCGCCCTCTGTGGACGGGACCGTGAGCTCCCGAGATCCGAGGCCGACCAGCAATCCGAGCTGAAGGCCTCGCTCGAACGCGTCCAACACCCTCTCCTCCGAAGCCCCCTCCTCATCGAGCTCCTCGTGCAGGAGGGAAAGCAACTCCTCGACCCGTTCCGGAGTGGCCTCCAGAACGTCGACGAGGGACTCGACCAAGGCCTGATGCTGATCGGCGGCAAGGGGCGAGCCCTCGTGTTCCGGCGGCGCCTGGTCCAGGCCGTCGGGGGCCGGCATCCGGACGGCCACGTCGCGCCTACCCATGGTCATCGGCCCCGAGCATCTCGGGCCCATCATGCCTCAATCGGCGATAGCCGTAGGGCCCCGGCCCCGATCTCTCCCCGAAACCCGGTACCCGGAACAGGAAACACGTCCGACGGGCGTTCGAGCCCGGTCGGAACCCGGACGAGGCGATGTCGGGGTCTACTTCTTGCGCTTGCGAGACTTGCGGCTCAGATCGCGAGCAGCGTACGCGGCTTGCGCCGCGATCATGACGTCCAGCGCTCCAAAGCCAAAGATGACAGGAGACATGCTGATCCCTCCGTGTCGAAGTGGGTGCACTCTCATTATTCGACACCGAGAGGCGATATCCCGAGCCTTGTCACATCTTTTACGAACTTCTTAGACGCCCCGGACGGCCGTCGAACGCGTTACCGAGCGGACTACCTCACTTCGCATCGTTTGGAGTAATTCGCTGTCCGCTGTCGGCGGGCTTACCTAAAATCGCTGCACATCACCGATCGATTGCGGATTTGAGGAGGCCTGTGATCGTGAGCCGTGCCAGCGGGCGCCGTCGGCTTTCAGGGTCGCGGCGCAAAAGCGACGACACCGGAACGCCCGAGCGTTCCCTTCCCCCACCCACCAAGCGCACCTTTCTTCTCCTCGAGGTGCATCGCCCCGCATCGGCGATCGCGCTGATCCCGAAGGGGTGGCGACGCGCGCGGCGCTACGAGAACCTCCTACTCGCCGCCGCTGTCATCAAGCTGCAGAGGGACTGCCTGGCCCTGACGGACGATTCCGAGTGGCTCGGTCGGGGGGGCAAGCGCGCACTCCTCCAGGGGGTCTGGCTCAGTCTCCGCCGCGTGGCCCCGCAGCTCGAAGGCGCGGCCCGCAGGCTATCTCCGGGCGCCCGCCGCAGGGCCGAGGTTCGCGCCCGGACGCGCTTTGAGGCGATCTGCCTGGCGGTCTCCAATGAACTTGGGCGCTCTGGGGATCGCACGGCGGCGGCAGAGCCGGACCGCTGCACGGTGACCACCCGGCGCGGGACTCGCTGTGCGCACCCCGCGCGGGCGGACGGACTGTGCGCGGTTCACCATCGGCGCGCGACCGCGACCGCGCCCACCGCGATCGCGGCCAGCGCCGCGATCGCCCGGCGCATGGAGGAGTCCGCCGGCTTGCTCCACCGATCCGCCGTGTCGGTGCCCGGCCCGCGGCGCCTCCCGGCCCAGCTTCAGCGCATGATCGGCGCTCACCGCCAAACGGCATCTGCAACCGCCGTTTTCGCCGTCGCTGCCGTGGTGCTCGGGCTTACGGGGCTGCCATTTGGCGGTCCGGGAGCCAACGGAGGCTCGGGCGCCATCGGCGTGGAGGGAGCCGATGCCTCCAATCCCCCGGGCCTCCAGGCGTCGGCCGGGGCGAACCGGGACGGGGCGCGTGCTCTCGCGAGTCATCGCGGGACCTCGAGCTCCGATCACCGGGTGCATGCTCGGGGCCGCGGCGGTGGCGGCGTCCACGGCCGAGGCGGTAACGGAACTCGAGGCGGAGCCTCGCGCCTGGCCTCCCTCCGCACTCCAACCGGTCCCAGGTCCCCCTCCGGGGGAAGCGACGGGACGCCGGGAAGCTCGCCGGGGCCGACTCCCGGGCCGGTGCCGAGCCCTGGCCCCTCGCCGGCGCCGAGCCCCGCGCCGTCTCCGGCGCCGAGCCCATCTCCCTCACCGCAGCCATCGCCGAGCCCGCAGCCGACCGGCACGGTGACCCGCACCGTCAACACGGTCCGCCAGGGCGCGTCGCAGACCGTCAACGGCGTCACCCGGACGGCCCAGGGCACGGCCGGGCGCGCAACCTCCGGCGTCAGTCACGTCGTCGCAGGTGTCGGCGGCTAGCGCCCCCTGACAATGGGGCCTCAATCCACCTGAGGCGTCCCTACCCGGCTGGTTCCGGGGCCCGCATCCCCGGGTGCTCCCGGTACCACTCGATGGTCTTGCGCAGGCCGTCCTCGAGCGAGACCCGCGGCCGCCACCCCACCAGGGCCTCGATCTTGGCCCGGTCCACCCATTGGCGGTCGATCTCGCCAGCGGGGCTGCTGGCTCCGCGGATGTCCGGCTCCACGCCTGTTCCCGCCAGGCGCGCGATCAGGGCCACCACCTCCCCCACGGCGTAGGGACGGCCGCCGCCGGCGTTGAATGCCTCGCCACGCACCTCGTCGCGGTCGAGGCCACCGGCGATCGCGAGGTAGGCGCCTGCGGCGTCCTCCATATAGAGAAAGTCGCGCTCGGGCGAGCCGTCGGAGCGAAGCACCGGCGGCCGACCGTCGAGCGCGGCGCTGACCGCCTCGGGAATCAGACGGGAGTAGTTGGTATCGCCGCCGCCGTAGACGTTGGCGAAACGCGTCACGGCCACCGGCAGGCCGAAGGATGGCCAGTAGCTGCGCGCGATCAGGTCCGCCGCCGCCTTGCTTGCCTCGTATGGCGCCGTGGGCCGAAGCGCCAGCTCCTCCGTGTACGGCAGCTCGTCGTGAGCGCCGTAGGCCTTGTCCGAGGAGGCGACCACCACCCGCTCGACGCCTGCCCGCCGGCAGGCTTCGAGCACCGTCCACGTGCCGCGCACGTTCGTTTCGAACGTCAATGCCGGAGAGGACGCCGCCGTGCCGACGATCGTCAGGGCGCCGAGATGGAAGACGGTGTCGACGTCGTGCTCGACCAGCGCCCGGGACACGCTGTCGCCGTCCAGCAGATCGACGTCGAGGCTCGCCAGCTCGCCCGCGATCCCCAGGAGCCCGAGCCCGGAGGGTCTCCCGTCCGTCGCGGGCCGATCGAGGCTGACCACTCGATCGCCCCGCTCGAGCAGGGCCCTGCACAACCACGCGCCGACGAATCCCCGCCCGCCCGTGACCAGCGAGCTAGCGGGCACCCGACCCCGCTGGATCCCGCTCCCACACGGCCCAAGGTGCGCGCCCGTCGCTCCACAGGTCGTTGAGGGTGACGGCGTCCTTGTAGGTGTCCATGCAGTCCCAGAACCCCGGGTGGCGGAACGCGTGGAGCTCGCCGTCAGCCGCGAGGGCCCTAAGCGGCCCCTGCTCGAGCACGCTCGCCTCGTTCATGTAGGACAGCGCGTCGGGCTCGAAGCAGAAGAAGCCTCCGTTGATCCAGTGCTCGAGGCGCGGTTTCTCCTCGAACGCCTCGACCCGGTCGTCCTCGCCCAGCACGGCGACGCCCCACTGACTGAACGGCCTGACGACGGTCATCGTCGCCAGGCGTTCGTGGCTCCGGTGCGTGGAGACGAGCGCCTCGAGGTCGATGTCCGCGACGCCGTCCGCGTAGGTCGCGCAGAACGACCCGCCGGACAGCCGGTCACGCGCGAGGGCGAGCCGGCCACCCGTCGGGGTATCCAGCCCGGTGTCCACACATTCAATCTCGACCGGCTCGGGCCAGTCCAACGCCATCACGGACTGCTCGATCATCTCTCCCAGGTAGCCGGTCAGCAGCAGGAAGCGCCGAAAGCCCTGTGCCGCGTAGATGCGGACCACGTGCCACAGCGTCGGCCGACCACCGATCTCGACCAGGGCCTTGGGAATCGCGTGGGCGTGCTCCTGGAGGCGCGTCCCCCGACCCCCGCAAAGGATCGCAACCGGCTCGATGCCTTCCACGCAGAGCAGCGTATGGAATTCGTCGCGGCCGGGCGGGGCTAGCCGCCGGCGACGGCGGGCAGGATTGTCACCTCGTCGCCGTCCTGAAGCTTTGTGTCGAGACCGTCCTGGAAGCGGATGTCCTCGCCTGACACGTACACGTTGACGAACCGACGCAGGCCGCCGTCCTCGGTGATTCGCCCTCGCAGGTCGTCGTGCTGGTCGAAGACGGCGTCGAGGGCCTCGCCGACCGTGCTGCCATCGACCTCGATCTCGCCCTCGCCGTCCGTCACGCCTCGAAGCTGCGCGGGAATCTTCACGGTGACCGACATGAGGCGTGAAAAACCCTATCGGGTGAGGGCCGGCTCTAGAGCGCTCTCGAACGCCTCGAGCGTCGGCTCGATCTCGTGCATATGGAAGCCCTCGCGGGTCGCGTCGAGGGTCTTCAGCCCCTCGCCGGTGATGTAGGCGATCACTCGCTCGCTCGGATGGATGTCCCCGCGCTCGGCCAGCTTGGCCAGCACCGCCGTGGTCACTCCGCCGGCCGTCTCCGTGAAGATGCCCGTCGTCTCCGCCAGCAGGTGGATGCCATCGCGGATCTCATCGTCGGTCACCGAGTCGATCGAGCCGTGCGTGCCCCGGGCGAGCTCGAGCGCGTACACGCCGTCCGCGGGATTGCCGATCGCGAGGCTCTTGGCAATCGTCTGGGGCCGCTGCGGCTTGCACGCCTCCCAGCCCTCGCCGAACGCCGTGGCCACCGGGCTGCAGCCGTCGGCCTGCGCGCCGTTGAAGGTCGGCAGGTCGCCCTTGACCAGGCCCAGGTCGATCCACTCGTTGAAGCCGCGGGCGAGCTTCGTGAACAGGGAGCCCGAGGCGATCGGACAGACGATCCGATCCGGAAGCGACCACCCCAGCTGCTCCACGGTCTCGAAGGCGAGGGTCTTCGACCCCTGCGAGTAGTAGGGCCTGAGGTTCACGTTGACAAACGCCCAGGGCTGGGTCTCGCACAGCTCCGTGCACAGGCGGTTCACGTCGTCATAGGTTCCCCGCACACCCACCAGGCTGGTCCCGTAGACCCCGGTGGCGAGCAGCTTCTGTTCCTCGAGGTCGGCCGGCACGAAGACGTAGGAGTCGAGGCCCGCGGCCGCGGCATGCGCCGCGACGGCGTTCGCCAGGTTGCCCGTCGAGGCGCAGGCGACGGTCTCGAAGCCAAGCTCGCGCGCCTTGGCGAGCGCCACCGCGACGACCCGGTCCTTGAACGAGTGCGTGGGGTTCGCGGCGTCGTTCTTGATCCACACGTCCTCGAGGCCGAGGCGGTCGGCCAGGCGAGGCGCGCGGATGAGCGGCGTCAGCCCGGGCTCGAGGGGTGCCCGGGGCGGGTCCTCGAACGGCAGGAAGTCCGAGTAGCGCCAGATCCCCGGCGATCCCGCCTGGATCTTGCGTCGCGCCTCCTCGGGGTCGAGGGCGGAGAAGTCATACGAGACTTCGAGCGGCCCGAAGCAGCTTTCACACACGTAGCGCGCCTCGGGCGGATAAGCCGTATCGCACTCCTTGCACCGCAGTTCCCACGTCGCCATCAAAATCCCTTCGTTTCGTCGGACATCTACCTACGAAAAAGACCTCTGCCTGGCGATCGAGCAGAGGTCCTGTCGGGACTTCCACTCACATCTCCCAGGCACTCCACCTGCTGGAATTGGCACCTTCCCCTAAACGGGGGGGTTGCCGGGGTTTCTACGGGCCAGTCCCTCCACCCCTCTGGATGTGGTGGTTATTTGCGGGCAATATATCAGGGCCCGCTTGCACGCCCGCGGGCATCCGGCGCCCGGATCGTGCCGTAGTCTTAGGGTGGAGCCCGAGATGGAAGCGCGACCGAGTGAGATGAGCGGCGATGCCGAACCTCCCGAAGCCGACCCTGCGCAGAAGGAGCGCTCGGCGCGCTCGACTCGCTGCCCCAGCGCCTGAGCCTCAGGAGCGCAAGCCAAACGTCGAGACGATCGCCGCCGAGGGGCTGCGGTGGGTGAACATCGAGCGCCCCACGCCGCTTGAGTGCGCCTGGCTGGAGGAGCATTTCGGATTCCACGCCCTGGACCTCGAGGACGTCTTGTCGCGCAACCAGCGGCCGAAGATCGACGAGTACCCGGACTACCTGTTCATCGTTCTCCATTTCCCGGTGTTCGACAGCGCCGTAGGGCGGCTCAACGCGGGCGAGCTGGACATCTTCGTCGGCCCCGACTACCTGGTCACCATCCCGAACCAGCCGCTCCAGCCGGTCGACTACCTGTTCGAGCGCTGCCGCCAGCGTGAGGAGGTCCGTGACCAACACTTCTCCAAGGGCCCCGGGTTCCTGCTCTACCGGGTGGTCGACGACAGCTTCGACTACTGCTTCCCGATGCTGCGCAAGATCGGGAACAAGCTGGACGTCGTCGAGGACGAGATCTTCGAAGGCCATTCAGAGGAGATCGTGCGGGACATCTCCAACGTCAAGCAGGAGATCATCAACTTCCGCAAGGTGATCCGCCCGCAGCGCACCGTGCTGCGCGACCTGGAGAACGCCAAGCAGCGGTTCATGGCGCGCGAGGGCGACCTGGAGATCTACTTCGACGACGTCGTGGACGCCCACGAGCGGATCTGGGACATCCTCGAGAACTACAAGGAGGTCGTCGAGGCGCTCGAGGAGACCAACGAATCCGTCATCTCCCATCGCTTCAACGACGTCCTTCGCATCCTGACGGTGTTCAGCATCGTCTTCCTGCCCGCCACATTGATCGCGAGCATTTGGGGCATGAATGTGGGGCTTCCCGGCGGCGGCGAGCCCGCCTCCTCTTCGCCGACGGTCTTCTGGATCATCATCGGCGCCATGGTCCTCTTGCTGGTGGGCATGCTTGCCATGTTCCGCCGTCGCGGCTGGCTCTAACCCGGTCGACACGCGCTCATGGCGCCCGCGCGTTGTTTCGCGCGCTTCGCACCGCCAACCTCGTGAGCCCGCTCCGGAGCCGCCCCCCCTCAGGGATTCATGGCGTTCATCGCCTGCCGGAGCTGCTGGGCGGTGAGCGCGTGGGGCGGCACCGGGAACGACCGGTAGCTGAATCCCCCGGGGAACTGAAGCCTGAAGATGTTCCGCCCCTGAGCGTTGTAGGCGCCGGCGAACTTGACCCCGCCCCAGCCGACGAGCCAGTCCCCCGAGGGGAGCATCCGCGCGGAGCCACAGCAGATCGATCGCGTCGCGGTCCGATCCGTGAACGACTGGACGAGCGTGGCGGTCTTCGCCTTTGCGTTGATCCGGTAGCGCACCACTCTCGGCGGCTTGTTCAAGCCGGTGAAATTGTCAAAGATCGAGATCGTGCCGTCCGGCAGCACGCGCGGGTCGTGCTGGCCGGCCAGCGGATAGGAGCCGTCAGGGTCGTTCAGGACCTTCAGGCTCTTCGAAGTGTGAATCCCGCCGAGCTTCCAGACGATGGCGCCCGTGGTTCGGTTGATCGCGTAGACGGCGTCCAGGTGCCGGAACGACAGCAACAGGTTCTTCCCATTCGGCTCGACCGCGTTCCAGTGCTGGATGTCCAGCACGGCCCGGCCGCTCGCGAGCACCTGGTCCCACCACGGGGTGGTGGTCTGACCGAGCCCGATGTGCTGGAGCGAATCCCACTTCCAGACGAGCTGTCCGTCGGGGGTCAGCTCCTGGATCTGGTAGCCCGTCACCGTGGCGTCGGTGGAGCCGCCGTACGGACTCGCATCCACGTGCTTCTGGACCTGGCCCCCGAGCAGGTAGTTCCCATTCGGGAGGAGCTGGAGATCGTGAATGTCAGTGTCGAGACCGCCCGCCGCCCCAACGGTTCGTACCAGTTGCCCGTCCAAGGTCCGAATCTCGAAGGGCCCGCCGGAGGTGCCCCCGTTCCAGGGTGCCCAGGCCACGGTGCCATCGGGGAGGAGCTCCGCGTCGACCGGTGAGGCAGCCGTCTTGTACCACCACACCGGCACGCCGTTGCGGTCGAAGATCGCCGCATAGGTGTCGTTCACGTAGTTCCTGTCCATCTGGAGCATGAAGAACTCGGGCCCTCCGGAGGCCGTGCGTCCGAAGCGGTAGACGGGGAAGTCCGCCGGCAGGCAGCGCACGTGGTAGCTGAAGGAGGCGGAATCGCTCAGACGGTGGAAGGTGACCGTGAGGGCTCCGCCGGGGGTCAACGGACGCTGGGCGACGAAGTCCGTCGTCTGGAACGGTCCGAGGCCCAGCTTCGCCTCCCAGCCAGCCGGGACCGCGACCTGCACGTTGACGGGATCCTGGCCGCAGCGGATGGCGTAGTCGTGGACGCCCCACGCGAATGCAGGGTCGAGGGCCGGTGTCGTGGAGAACGAGGGTTGCGATGCTGCTGCCGAGGCCTTCGCGCCCTGGGCGGCCGAAGCGGCGGGCCCCGCGAGGAGCGCGCCAGCGATCGCAGCCCAAAGCGCCGCGCGTAGAACACCAGCCATCCCTGTCCGGAACCTCATTGCGATCGTCCTCCTCCCCGAACGAACGCTATCCGATGCCGCGCCTTGCGACCGACCCATTCGATGCGAAGCGAGGCCTCGGTAGCCCGGTACTAGTCCCCTACCAGGAGTTTTGACGCTCAAGCCCGTTATCTCCTCGAAGTGGCGGGGACTGTGCACCAGGCCCCCGAGAGGTTCGCCAAGTTGGCCTCTCGGGGGCCGTTTTTGTGACCGCATTCCTAAAGATTGGGCCGAATCTCGGCCCCCCTACCCCCACCCGGACAGCTCTCTGGCTAGTGGAACCCGGTATCGCCCCTTGCGCGGCTTGCAGACCAAAGTTATGGTCGTCACAACGGACCGCCTAGCGGCACGAGATACGTCTGTTGGGGTATCACACCATCCCGAAGATGCCTCCTCTGTGCCAGGGGGACCGGGAGGGAGTGGGTGCATCAAAGGAGTGGTGCACTCGCTTCTTCGAGCGGATCGCAACCTGCGCAAACGCGCCCCGGCGATGGCCGAGCTCACAGAGGACGTCCTCAGTGACAGAACCTATGAGGTGATGGCGGTGATCACGACGGAGTCGCGACGGCGTTAGCGAGATGCCGGTCTGCTCTCTGACACCCTCCCTTGCGCAGCGGCTGAGTTCGCAGTTAGGGTCGGGTGGCGTCCTTCGCCTTTGGCCTCCTGGCGCTGCAGTCCCTGTGCCCAGCCAGGGCCTCCGCGACGAGACGCGCGGGAGCGAATGCCTCCAGTGACGGAGGTTCGTCTCCCTGCCATTGATCGGCGCGAGAGACTGCGCGGCGCACTGACGCCTGAGAGTCGCCGATCCCGACGCCCGACCCATACGATGGGAGGTGTGGCCAATCACCGCATCTGGGCTCCCTGGCGCCTGCCTTACGTGAAGGACGCGTCCAAGGACAACGAGGCGGGCTGCATCTTCTGCACCAAGCCTGCGGAGGATGACGACGAGAAGAACCTGATCGTCCATCGCGGCGATCGGTGCTTCGTGATCCTCAACCTGTTCCCCTACACCAACGGGCACCTGATGGTGGCCCCGTACGCGCACCTGGCCACGCTGCCCGAGCTGGACGCCGAGACCGTCGCCGAGATGATGGGCCTCGCCCAGCGGGCGATGACCGTCCTGGACGAGAAGTACAACCCCCAGGGGTACAACGCCGGGCTGAACCAGGGGCGGGTTGCCGGCGCCGGTTATGACGCCCACATCCACCTCCACGTGGTCCCGCGGTGGGCCGGCGACACGAACTACATGCCCGTACTGGCCGACACCCGGGTGATGCCGCAATCGCTCGAAGACAGCTTCAAGGCGCTGAAGGGGGAGTTTTGACGCCGGGTGACGAGCAGGGCACGACGATTCCGGCCGCCATCTTCAAGGCCTACGACATCCGCGGCCTGTACGGCGAGGAGATGGACGCCGATACCGCGTATCTCGTCGGCCGCTCCTTCGCCCGCGTGCTCGCGGGCCTTCGCGGCAAGCCGACCGGCGACCTCCGGGTGGGCCTCGGCCGCGACATGAGGATCGAGGCCCCGGAGATGAGTCGGCGGGTGCGCGAGGGGCTCATCGACGAGGGCTGCTTGGTCCTCGACGCCGGCATGGTCGCCACGGAGATGCTCTACCACCTGGTCGGCTCGCGCGAGCTCGACGGTGGCGCGATGGTCACGGCATCGCACAACCCGAAGGCCTACACGGGAATCAAGCTGCTCCGCGAGGGTGCGCTGGCGCTCTCCGGCGACGCCGGGATCGGCGACGTTCGCGACACGATCGATGCGGGACTGCCCGACCCGCCCGGCGGCGGAAGCGTCGAGGCGGTCGACGTCTACGACGACTATCACCAGCGCGTGCTCTCCTTCATCGACCCGGATCGCGTCAAGCCGCTGCGGGTCGTGGTCGACGGCGGCAACGGCATGGCCGGGCCGATGGTGGGACCGCTGCTCGAGCGCATCGGGATCGACCCCGTGACCACGTACTGGGTTCCCGACGGGGAGTTCCCCGGCCACGGGCCGAACCCGCTCGTGGAGGACAATCGGCGATTCATCATGGCCAAGGTCCGCGAGGAGGGCGCGGACCTAGGGATCGCATGGGACGGCGACGCCGACCGCTGCTTCTTCATCGATGGCACCGGCGCATTCGTCGACGGCGACTTCCTGACCGCTCTGCTCGCCCGACAGCTCCTGGAGAAGGAGCCCGGCGCGACGATCCTCTATGACGTGCGGGCCAGCCGCGCCGTACCGGACACGGTGCGGGAGCTCGGGGGGACGTCGTACGTGAACCGGGTCGGCCACGCCTTCTTCAAGGCGGCGCTGCGCGAGCGTTCGGCGGCGTTCGGCGGCGAGGTCTCCGGCCACTACTACTTCCGCGACTTCTGGTGCGCCGACTCGGGAACGATCCCAGCGCTGTTGGTGCTGGAGCTGCTCTCGGTGCGGGACGAGCCCTTGTCGGCCCTGGTGGGCGCGTTTCGGAACCGGTACTTCATCTCAGGTGAGATCAACTCCGAGGTAGCCGACCAGAAGGGCAAGATGCGCGAGCTGGCTGACCGCTTTCCGGACGCGGAGGTCTCGTGGCTGGACGGTGTCTCCGTCGATTTTCCCGACTGGCACTTCAACGTCAGGCCCTCCAACACGGAGCCGCTGTTGAGGCTCAATCTCGAGTCGCTCGTCTCCCGGGAGGACATGGAGGCAAGGCGGGACGATGTCCTGAACGTGATCAGGTCGTGACGCCAGAGGAGGCCCTCGAGGAGGCGCGCGACGCCGGTATCCACAGGTTGCGGATCCCGACTCCGTTCGCCGTCGGCCGCGTCAACTGCTATCTGCTCGAGGACGAGCCCCTGACGCTGATCGACACGGGGCCGAACTCGGGCAAGGCGCTCGACGAGCTGACCCGCCAGCTCTCGGCGCATGGGCATGCGCTCGAGGACATCGAGCTCGTGATCCTCACCCACCAGCACATCGACCACCTCGGCCTGGTCGAGATCATCGCCGCGCGGTCGGGCGCGGAGGTTGCGGCGATCGACGTCGTCGTCCCGTTCGTCGAGAACTTCGGCGACGACATCGAGCTCGACGATCGCTTCGCCGCCGACCTGATGCTGCGCCACGGAATCCCGGAGGAAGTGGTGATCGCGCTGCGCTCCGTGTCGCGGAGCTTCCGGGCATGGGGCGCGAAGGCCGACGTCAGCAGGCCGCTCCACGACGGCGAGCTGCTCCAATTCCGCGACCGGGCGCTCGAGGTGCAACACCGCCCCGGACACAGCCCCTCGGACACCGTGTTCTGGGACTCAGAGCGGGGGATCCTACTGTGCGCCGACCATCTGATCGCGCATATCTCCTCGAACCCGCTCATCTCGCGGCCGCTCGACGGCTCCGAGGAGCGCCCGCGGGCGTTGATGACCTACATCGAGTCCCTGCGGCGCACCCGGGAGCTGCCGGCCAGGATCCTCCTGCCCGGCCACGGCGATCCGATCACCGATCACCGGGCGCTGATCGACGATCGCTTCGTCCACCACGATCGACGCGCGGAGAAGATCTTCGGGCTGATCTCCGAGCGTCCCCGCACCGTCTACGAGATCGCCCAGGAGCTATGGGGAAACGTGGCAGTCACCCAGGCTTTCCTTACGCTCAGCGAGGTGCTCGGCCACGTCGACCTGCTCGAGGAGGAAGGGCGGGCGCGCGAGGTCGAGGACGGGGATGTGGTTCGCTTCGAGGCGGTCGGGTAACGTGCGATTCGAGGAGGCGCTCACGTGACAGCTGGGCCGATCGCGACTCAATCGCCGCCAAGCACCGAGGCGTCCGCCAACGGCGCCGGCGCCACCGAGCGGGCGCCGAAGAAGCGCATGCTGATCATCGTCAACCCGTACGCGACGACGGTCTCCGACCGGCTCAAGAACCTCGTCGTCTACGCGCTCCAGGGCCGCTACGACGTGGAGGCGGTGTCCACGGAGGCCCAGCACCACGCGATCGAGATCGGGCGCGAAGCTCGCGAGGGCGGGTACGACATCGTGGTGGCCTTCGGCGGCGATGGAACGCTGAACGAGGTGGCGAACGGCCTCGCCGGGACCGACGTCCCGGTCTCGGTGCTCCCCGGCGGGTCCACGAACGTGGTCTGCAGAACGCTCGGGATCCCGAACGACGTCGTCGACGCGACCGAGCATCTGCTCGGGCTGGCCGACGACTTCAGGCCTCGGCGGATCGACCTGGGGGTCGCCAACGGGCGCCATTTCGTGTTCGCCTGTGGTGCCGGACTGGACGCGACGGCGGCTCGTCGCGTCGACTCCCATCCCAGGATGAAGGCGAAGGGCGGGCGGTGGTACTACACCTGGGCGGCGGTCTCCGGGTTCTACGGCTCCTACCTGCGCAACCCCGTCCGAATGCGACTGGTCGCCGAGGAGGGATCCGCGGAGGGCGTGACCGCGATCGCCCAGAACTCCGACCCCTTCACCTACTTCGGGAGCCAGCCCCTGCGAATCTGCGAGAACGCCGCGCTGGACAACGGGACGCTCTCCGTGGCGGTCCTCCGCCGCGCGGCGCAGCGCGACGTGCCCACGATCGCGGCGCGGGTGCTCGCCACTGGCCTGCGGGCTCCGGGACACCGCCAGATCGACCATTACGACGGGATCGTCGAGTGCCGGATCGAGTCGCTGTCTCGCGACGCGGACGGGCGGATCCGAGTCTTCCCGGTGCAGGTCGACGGCGACTACATCGGGGACCATGGCGAGCTCGAGCTCGGAATCCGACCGGCCGCCCTCACGGTGGTCGCCTGACCCGGCCTGGGGGCCGCCGTGGCAGGGTCGGAGAGCAGCTGCCGCTTCTGCGCGATCGTGGCCGGTGACGAGCACAGCCACGTCGTCTTCGAGGACGACGTCACCCTCGCCTTCCTCGACCGCCGCCCCCTGTTCCCGGGCCACTCGCTACTGGTGCCGCGCCAGCACGTCGAGACGATCTGGGATCTTCCCGAGGACCTGAACGGCCCGCTGTTCGCCAACGCCCGCCTGGTGTCGGCCGGGGTTCGCAAAGCGATGAAGGCAGAGGGCGCGTTCGTGGCCGTCAACAACGTCGTCAGCCAGAGCGTCCCCCACCTCCACGTGCACGCCGTTCCGCGAAATCGAAAGGACGGCCTGCGCGGCTTCTTCTGGCCGCGAACCAAGTATGAGAGCGAGAAGGACATGAGCGACACAGCACGGGCCGTGCGCGCCGCGGTCAGTGCGCTCGCTTCGTGACCTCGTTCCCGCGGCCCAGGTAGCCGACGTTGTGGCCGATCAGACCCAGCCCGTCGATGCCGCGATAAAGGGCCGGCTCCCAGTGGCCTCGGATCGCCGCATGAGCCACGTCGCGGGCCGCGCCCCTGAGACCCGTGAGCAACGGCCAGCGCGGTGACGAGCCGGGGTAGCGCTCGTTGAGCCAGCGAGCTCCGGCCCCATAGCGAACGACGGCCCCGAGCAGGGAGGCCAGGCTCTCGCGGTGGCGGTGGTGCACGACGGCGCGGGGCCGATAGCCGAGGTCCCAGCCCGCCAGGTGAAGGCGCCGGCAGAGGTCGAGGTCACCGCCGGAGCGGATGCCCTCCGCGAACCCGCCCAGCTCCCGAAACGCCACTCCGCGCACGAGGAGATTGCCCGCGGCGGCGGCGCCGGTCTCGGCCCGGATCAGCCCCTCTGAGTGGTCGAAGAGGCGGCGCGAGCGGGCGTAGCGCGCCGCGAGCGAGCGCTGTTGGGGGTCACCGAGGATCTGGCCCGCCACGGCGCCGCAGCGGTCGGGGATCGGCTGCGCGAAGTACGCCTCGAGGAGGCCCGGCGAGGGTGCGCAATCGGCGTCCATGAACAGGAGCCAATCGCTCCGCGCCGCTCCCGCGCCGGCGTTGCGGGCGTGGTAGGAGGAGCGCTCTGCCGTGGCCGGGACGATACGCACGGTCCCACCGACCGTGGACCTTGCCTCCCGGTCTTCGCCCATCGCCCGCGCCGCGGCCGCCTCGGCGCTGTTGTCGGCGACGATCACCTCGTCACCGTCCGCCAGCTCGAGCAGCGAGAGGCTGGCAAGGAGGCGGTGGGCGGCCGCGGCGTCTTCTCGGAAGGGGATCACGAGGCTGACCGGCGGCGGGCTCGACGAACTGTGTCCCTCCGCGTCCGTCCTCCGGACACCACGGGACATAGTTCGCCCCGGGACGGGATTCAATGGCCCTCTCTACCCAGCCCTAGGCGGTCGGCGTGACCCGGTAGGCATCGAAGACCGAGTCGACGTTTCGCAGCCGGCCGACGCATTGGCGCAGCTGCTCCGAGTCGCCGACCTCGACCACGAACCTGTTCTTGACCATGGGGTGCTTGGTCGAGCAGAAGGCCTCGATGATGTTGACCCCGGTCTCGGCGAAGGTGCGCGAGAGGTCCTCGAGCAGGCGGGTGCGATCCCAGGCGTCGACCTGGAGCTCGACGCGATAGGAGGTGGCGTTGTCCCCCTCCCACTCCACGTCGGTGAAGCGCTCCGGAGAGCGACGCAACGCGGTCATGTTGCGGCAGTCGTCGCGGTGGATGGTGATCCCGCGCCCAAGCGACACGTAGCCGACGATGGGGTCGCCGGGAACCGGGCGGCAGCACTTGGCGAGACGCACCATCACGTCCTCGACCCCCTTGACCTTGATCCCGTAGTCGGAGGCCTCCTGGGTGCGGCGCTGCCGCTCGTCGCGACCCTCCAGCACGCCCGCGAGGCGAGCCTCGGTCTCGCCGCCGGCCGCCGCCTCCCCCTGCTTGAGCCGTTGGAAGACCTTGTTGGCGACGGTCTTCGGCGAGATCTTCCCCTGGCCGACCGCGATGTAGAAGTCGTCGGCCTTCCGGAAGCCCATCTCGCGAGTGACATCGGCGAGCAGAGGGGAGGCCGCGATCCGCTGTGGGGGCAGGCCCCGCTTGCGGATCGCGTCCTGGAGGGCCTCGCGGCCACGCCGCTCGGCACCGTCGCGCCGCTCACGCTTGAGGAAGGCGCGGATCTTGTTGCGCGCTCGGGTGGTCCGCACCAGTGCGAGCCAGTCCCTGGATGGCCCGCGCTCCTGCTTCGCCGTCAGGATCTCGACGATGTCGCCGGACTTCAGCTGGTAGTGCAGCGGGACGATCTTGCCGTTCACCTTCGCGCCGACGCAGCGGTGGCCGACGTCCGTGTGGACCGCATAGGCGAAGTCCAGCGGGGTCGAGCCGGCGGAGAGGTTCTTGACCTCCCCCTTCGGCGTGAACACGAAGACCTCGTCCTCGAACAGGTCGACCTTGAGCGACTCCAGGAACTCGGTCGGGTCCTGGTCGCCCTCCACCTCGAGCAGCTGGCGAAGCCAGGTCATCTTGTCGCGCTGCGGATCCCCCTTGGGTAGTGATCCCTCCTTGTAGATAACGTGGGCGGCGATCCCGTACTCGGCGGTCTCGTGCATGTCGGGGGTGCGGATCTGGATCTCGAGCGGCCTCCCCTCAGGCCCGATCACCGTCGTGTGGAGCGCCTGGTAGAGGTTCAGCTTGGGCGTCGCGATGAAGTCCTTGAAGCGCCCGGGAAGCGGCTTCCAGATCGAGTGGATGATCCCGATCGCGCCGTAGCAGTCCTTCACCGAGCTTACGAGCACCCGCATCGCCGTCAGGTCGTAGATCTCGTTGAACTCCCGCCCCTTCTGGGTCATCTTCGAGTAGATCGAGTAGAAGTGCTTGGCGCGGCCCGAGATCTCAGCCTCGATGCCCACCTTGTCCAGTTCGCGACGCAGGAACTTGCCCGCCTCGGAGACGTAGCGCTCACGCTCGGCACGCTGCTGAGAGACGAGCTTTTTGATCTCGTCGTACTTCCGCGGATGAAGACGCTGGAAGGAGAGGTCCTCGAGCTCCCACTTGATCGCGTGAATGCCGAGCCGGTGGGCGAGCGGCGCGTAGATCTCGAGCGTCTCGCGCGCCTTCTCGATCTGCTTTTGCTTCGGCAGGCCGGAGAGGGTGCGCATGTTGTGGAGGCGGTCGGCGAGCTTGATCAGGATGACCCGGAGGTCCGTGGCCATCGCCACCATCATCTTGCGGTAGTTCTCGGCCTGGCTCTCGTCGCGGCTCTGGAAGGTGATCCCGGTGAGCTTTGTCACGCCGTCGACGAGCTGCCCGATTGCCTCGCCGAAGAGCTTCTCGACCTGCTCGAGGCTCGCGCTCGTGTCCTCGACCGTGTCGTGGAGGAGCGCCGCGCAGAGCGTCTCGGTGTCGAGCCGCAGGCCCGCGCAGATCTTCGCGACCTCGACGGGATGGGTGATGAAGTCCTCGCCGGTCCGGCGGCGCTGGTCGCCGTGCCGCTCACAGGCGAATGTGAAGGCGCGCTCGACCGCCTCCGGGTCGACCTCGCGCGCCGCGTCCAGGCTGTGCTCGGCGATCACCGCCAGCAGGTCGCCAAGG
>JBOGZC010000008.1:0-53629 GCA_050697075.1 Solirubrobacterales bacterium
TGGCGCAGTTGCGATCGCGGGGTATCCGCGCTGACCTCCGACGCGATGACCTCGTATTCGACCTCCGGCTCGAGGCGCGTGAGGACCCGGACGCGGTGGTCGCCGAGGCACTTGATCGTGTTTGGCCGGCCTGGCGGGAATGCGTGACGGAGTAGCCGCCTGACATAGCGCGAGATACTGCGCGGGCCTGCAGTTTCTCTCGCGCCTTCAGTGGCACGGGGGCGGCGGCGGGAGGAGTTCCGGGCGGGCATCGCCCTGCACTCAGCCTCGAGACCTGGCGCATGCTCGCGCGCGAGCATGCGCTGAGCGACGAACGGGCGGTCGAGGTCGCGTTTGGCTTCACCGACGCCGATCCCGGCGCTAGCGATGCTTCACGCCCTCCTGCACGAAGTTCGCGGGCCGCGCCTCGGTGATCGGCAGATCGCCTAGCGCCTCGTCGATCGCGTCAAGGGTGTCCTGCGAGAGCTCCACGCCGGAGGCCTCAACATTCGAGTAGACCTGCTCAGGCCGGGAGGCGCCGATGATCGCCGAGGCGAGGTTCTCCTGGCGCAGGACCCATGCGAGCGCCATCCTCGCCATGCTCAGCCCGGCGCCCTCGGCGATCGGTATCAGCCGCTGGACGGTCCCGAGCAGATCGTCTGAGCGGTAGCTGTCCATTGCCCAGTTCATCTCGTCGCTGGCGGCGCGCGAGTCCTCGGGTGGCGGCTCGCCCGGCGTGTACTTGCCGGTCAGCACTCCCTGGGCGAGCGGCGACCAGACGATCTGCGCGATCCCGTGCTGCTCGCAGAAGGGGATCAGCTCGGCCTCGGGCGCGCGCCAGATCATGTTGTACTGCGGCTGCGAGGAAACGAACTTCTTTGCGTTCGGGACCTCGAGGCCGGCCTCGATCTGCTCAACCGTCCACTCGCTGAAGCCGATCTCACGCGCCTTGCCCGCTTCGCAGACCTCGGTGAGCGCCTCCATCGTCTCCTCGATCGGCGTCCCGGGATCGGGGCGGTGGCATTGGTAGAGGTCGACGTAGTCCGTCTGCAGGCGCTCGAGCGACGCATCGATCTGCTTGTGGATCTGCTCGCGCGAGAGGCCGCCGCGGTCGGTCTCCGACATCGGAAAGAAGACCTTGGTGGCGAGCACGTAGGAGCCGCGGTCGAAGTTCTTTAGCACCTCACCCCAGACGGACTCAGCCGCGCCGCCGCCGTACACGTTGGCGGTGTCAAAGAGGTTGATCCCGGCGTCGAAGGCAGCGCGGGTGCAGGCCTCGGTGTGCTCCTGCTCCACCCCACCGCCGTAGGTGAGCCAGGAACCGAGCGAGATCTCCGAGACCTCTATGTCCGAATCCCCGAGCTTGCGGAACTTCACCCGGCGGACCCTACCCAATGGCACCGGGCCCACGGTCGCCCACCTCTAAAGAGGAGGAACCCCTAGCTAGGCCGCGGGTTGGCGCATCGAGCGAAGGAAGGCGTCCAGGTCCTCCGGCGAGAACCGCCGCTGCTGTCCCGGTGTCCTATAGACAGGGACCAAGCCACGGTTCGACCACGTGCGAAGCGTCGCGGCGCTAACGCCGAGGTAGGCGGCTGCTCGGCCAACGGTGAGTAGTTTCGTGCTTGCCATTGCCTAGGGATCTCGACGCGAAGCTGCGGAAACTTCAGCGTTGATACTCAATCCTGGACGAATAGGCCAGTAGTCCAAGCGGAGCGCCGTTCTGCGTTCCGGCTTGAGCGAAGAGGGATACTTAATGTGCTGCTCTGGGCTGCAGCAGCTTTCACCGCGAATCCGCAATCTCAAACCAGGCCCGCGGTTCCTGCTCGCATGTAAACGACCAACCGATCAGGCGAGGCGCCCAGAGTCAGCGCCCGGTCCAAGGCCGCCGCAGCCGTGGGCGCCCACATAGTCGGCGACATAGACTCGAGCCGCAAGCGTCGCGCCGGGCAGCCGGCGCAGGAGGAGAGGCAAGATGCTCGTGTTCTTCAGCGGCCGCAGGCTCAAGCCCGGGTCCTACGATCAGTTCAGGAGGGCCTGGATGCCCGGGGACGAGGAGCTGCCAGAGGGAACGGTCGCCATCTACCACGCCCGCAACCTGAAGGACCCGGACGAGGTGATCTCCTTCGGGATCTTCGATGGGGACCCCGAGGCGATTGGTGACGTCCGCGGTGATGAGGCGGCCGAGCTCAAACGACAGGACGCGATGGCGGCCTTCGTCAAGAACGTGCCGCTCGAGGGCGTCTACGAGGTCGTCGAGGAGATCAAGCCGTAGATCGACATCGGTGGGCGATTTGCGTCGAAATCGAGGTCGCAACTCGCCCATCGCGGCGGGACCCCACGATGCCCCCGACCCCGGGGCGCGGTTTCGTCCCGCGCGGTTCGTAGTCTCGGAGGATGCCCGGTCGCGAATCCGAGTTCGTCTGTCAAGGGTGCGGGCAGGTGGCGCTTGCCTGGACGGGCCGCTGCCCCGGGTGCGGCGAGTGGAACACGCTGGTTGAAACCCGCCGACGCGAGCCGCGGAAGGGCGGCCGGGGCGCGCGGCGGCCCGCCCCTACGCGCAACGCCGCGCGCCCGGTGCCGCTGCGCGAGGTCGAGGCGCCCGCGGTCGATCGGCTCACCACCGGGATCGCCGAGCTGGACCGGGTGCTAGGCGGCGGGCTCGTGCCGGGCTCGCTGATCCTGCTCGGCGGCTCACCCGGGATCGGCAAGAGCACCCTCACCGGCATGGCGCTGGGGAACCTCTGCGCCGCCGGGCGCAGCGTCCTCTACGTCTCGGGCGAGGAGTCGGCTGCCCAGGTGCGGCTCCGTGCCGAGCGGCTGGGCGGCGACGCACTGGGCGTTCCGACGCTCGCCGAGACCTCGGTCGAGGCGGTGCTCGGGACGGTCGAGGCCGAGCGGCCAGACGTCTGCGTGATCGACTCGATCCAGACCCTCAGCGCCGAGGGGATGACCGGAGCGCCGGGCTCCGTCGGGCAGGTGCGGGAGGCGGCCGGCGCGGTCATGGAGGCGGCGAAGCGCCTGGGCACCGCGGTCGTCCTGGTGGGGCACGTGACCAAGGAGGGGAGCGTCGCCGGCCCGCGGGTGTTGGAGCATCTGGTCGACGGCGTGCTCCTGTTCGAGGGCGAGCGGGAACGGAGCTTTCGAACCCTCCGCGCGCTCAAGAACCGGTTCGGGGCAACGAGCGAGGTCGGGGTGTTCGAGATGCGGGCGGGTGGTCTGGTCGAGGTGGCTGATCCCTCGGCTCGTTTCGTGGGCGAGGCGAGCCGGGCGGCCGGCTCGTGCGTGCTCTGCGCGATGGAGGGAACCCGCCCGCTGCTCGTCGAGGTGCAGGCCCTGGTGGCGCCCACGGAGATCGTTCCGCCTCGCCGGGTAGCCACCGGCATCGACCGCAATCGCCTCGCGATGATAATCGCGGTCCTGGCGCGCCACGGCGGGCCGTCGCTGGCCGCCGCGGACGTATTCGTGAACGTAGCCGGCGGGGTGAGGGTCGACGAGCCCGGCGCCGATCTGGCGATCGCCCTGGCCCTCGCCTCGGCGCACCGCGGCGAGCCGCTCGGGGCGCCGGACGGCCCGCCGCTCGCCTGCTTCGGCGAGGTCGGCCTGACCGGCGAGCTTCGCTTCGTCGCCCACCCGGAGCGTCGCGTCGCCGAGGCGGGCAAGTTCGGGTTGGCCCCGGTGCTCGGACCGGAGTCGGCGGAGGGGGTCGACGGCCTCAAGAGCACTGCCACGCTCGCCGCTGCCCTGCGAAGCGCCCGCGGGCCGGGCGCGCTTCGCGCCGCCTGAGCGCGTCGCCGCGGCCTCCTTCACAAGGCTCACGGCCGGCAAACGGTGGGTGCCGGTCCTTGACTTTGCGCAATCCGACCTCTCCACACGGAATTCGGCGGGCGGCAATATTCAGGACCGTTTGCGATCATGACCTTCAGGATGGCGTCGCACGTGGGGGATGAACTACACGAGCTTGAGGCCCGTCTCGATCCCCGACTGCTACGGGCGCTCGACATGGTTGCGCCCGGCACGCCGCTTCGCGAGGGGATCGACAACATCATCCACGCTCGCACGGGCGGCCTGATCCTGATCGGCGATCTCGATGACGTCTCGTTTCTCTTCAGCGGCGGGATCAAGCTCGGAATCGACTACACGCCGGCGCTGCTCTACCAGGTGGCGAAGATGGACGGGGCGATCGTGCTCGACCCCGCCGCCGAGACGATCTGCTGGGCCAACGTCCAGCTGATGCCCGATCCGACGATCCTGTCCATGGAGACCGGAACGCGCCACCGCACCGCCGAGCGCGTCTCTAAGCAGACCACGGCGCTTGTAATCGCGATCTCCCAACGCCGCGACGTGGTCTCCCTCTACGTCGAGGGGATCAAGTACATCCTCCAGGACATCCCCACGGTGCTCTCGAAGGCGAACCAGGGACTCGCGACGCTCGAGAAGTACCGCGCCCGCCTCGACCAGGTCTCGGCCCGCCTGACGAGCCTCGAGTTCCTCGGCGGCTCCACCCTCCATGACGTCCTTTCGGTGATCCAGCGGGCCGAGCTGGTGACCCGGATGGCGGCCGAGGTCGAGCGCTACATCATCGAGCTCGGCACCGAGGGGCGCCTGATCGAGATGCAGCTCGAGGAGACCGTGGTCGGCGTGATGAGCGACCGGTCCGCGCTCGTCCGCGACTACAGCGTCCCCGAGTCGGAGGAGCAGCTCGAGCGAACGCTCGCCGAGCTCGCCGCCCTCCCGCACCAGGAGCTGCTCGACTTCGGTTGCCTTGCCGAGCTCCTCGGCTACGACCGCAAGACCAGCACGATCGACTTGACGGTCTCGCCGCGCGGCTACCGGGCGCTTTCCCGGATCCCGCGGCTGCCGCGCTTGATGGTCCAGAAGATCATCCACCGGTTCGGGAACCTCGACGCGGTCGTCAACGCGACCGAGGACGAGCTCGAGTCGGTGGAGGGCGTCGGGGCCGCACGGGCGCGCGAGATCCGTGAGGGTCTTCGGACCCTGCAAGAGGTCGACATCGTCGACCGCTACCCGTGAACCAGAGGGCCGCTCCAGCGGCCGTCTCTACTTAAGGAGGCCCAAATTCCTGAGCTAGCTACCGAGGAAGCGACCGACATCGAGCACGAGCTCGGCCCCGTCGAGTGCACTTATGACGTAGGCGACAACGTCGTCTATCCGCACCACGGGGCTGGTGTGGTGCTCAAGAAGGAGACCAAGGACCTCCTCGGCGAGAAGCGGGACTACCTGACGATCAAGATCCTTCACAACGACATGACCGTGATGGTCCCTTGCGAGAACGCCCACCGGGCCGGCTTGCGACGGGTGATCGACGGTGAAGACGTCGAGAAGGTGATCGCGGTGCTCACCGGCGAGGTATCGGACATGCCGAAGAACTGGAATCGCCGGTTCAAGCACAACCGGGAGAAGATCAAGACGGGCAACGTCTTCGAGCTGGCCGAGGTGGTCCGGAACCTGGCAATCCGCGAGTGGGAGAAGGGCCTCTCCACCGGGGAAAAGCAGATGTACACCCGGGCGAAGAAGATCCTCGCGTCGGAGTTCATGTACGCGCTCACGAAGGACGAGGAGGGCGCGGAGGCCTACCTGGACGAGCTGCTGGAGGAGCGCTTCGGCGCCACGGCGTCTGCCTGAGCGTCCGGCAGTCTCAGCGGTCATTGCGGCCGCCGGCTCGGGGGAGCGACTCCGAGCCGGCGGCCCGAAGGCCTTCGTGTCGCTCGCTGGCCGGCCGATGCTCAAGTGGTCGCTGGCGGCGTTCGCCGCCGCCGAAACCGTGGGCCCGGTAATCGTTGCCCTCCCGCCCGGACACCAGGTGGACCTGGGTGGCGGCGTGGAGGCCGTGGCCGGGGGCGAGCACCGCTCACAGTCCGTGGCGGCCGCCCTGGACCCCGTGGAGACCGAGCTGGTCGCGGTTCACGACGCAGCCCGGCCACTCGTCACTGGCGAGCTGATCGACGAGCTGGTGGCCAAGCTGGCCTCGCGCCCCGATGCAGCGGCTGTGATTGCCGCCGCGCCCCTCACCGACACGGTGAAGCGCGCCCGCGAGCCGCGGCCGTCGAAAGGGGACTTCCCGCGCCGCGGCCCGACGGTCGAGCAGACTGTGAGCCGCGACCACCTCTGGGCGGCGCAGACGCCTCAGGTGTTCAGGACGGAGATTCTGCGGAGCGCCCTCGCGGCGGATCCCCGCCAGGTCGCCATCGCGACCGACGACGCGATGCTGGTCGAGAAGGTGGGCGGCAAGGTCTTGATCCACCCCTCCGACCCGGAGAATTTCAAAGTGACCACCCCGCTCGACATGCGCATTGCCGAGCTGCTGCTCAACGAGCGCAGCGGGGCGCCTGAGCAGGCGGAAGCCCCGTGACCGCGGGCGAAGGGGGGGGAGTGCTCGCCGGTAACGGGGCTCCGCGGAAGTCCCACCTACCCCGGTGAAACCGGGGCTCAACGTATTGATTACCCGTTTCGACGCCGGCGAAACGTCCCGGTCACGCATGAGGGCAAGGAACCGCTATCCCGGGCTGCCGGCTCAAGTCAAGGGCGTCTGTCAGGGATCGACCCCAACGGCGTCCACGTCCGCCCAAGCCACGGACATCTCGACGCGGGTCCCGCGAAACGGGACTCCCTCCGCCTCGAGCAGACGCCGCTGGCGCGTGCCCTTGGCGAGCGAGCCGTCGGCACGCACCACCCGGTGCCAGGGAACACCCGGATCGTCGCACCCCGCCAGCACCAGGCCGGCGAATCGCGGCGCCCTGGGGCAGAGATCGCCGTAGGTGGTCACGAACCCGGGCGGCACCGAGCGAGCGCGCCTCAGCACCTCGCGGCCCAGAGGGGAGCGCGTCAGGGTCGCAGCAGCACCCACACCAGCGCCGCGGCGAAGCCGATCTGGCCGAAGGCGAGGGCGGTGCCGAAGTTCGCCGCTCCCAGCGCCGCCGCGAGAGCGCTCACAGCGGCGAAGGCCCCGATCATCACCGCGAGATCGTGCGCCGTTCTAGACACGGCCGGCGCGGGCGAGCCCATGCTCGCCACGGCATCTCGTGACCACGATCCGCAGGTGGACCATGCGGTGGTTAGCGTACAGGCACCTTGCTGACGGACTACCACGTCCACCTGCGCGCCGACGCGGACGACCAGCCACCGGAGCGCGACGCCTTCACCGCCGAGAACGTCGAGCGCTACCTGACGGCGGCCGACGAGGCCGGGGTCACCGAGCTCGGCTGCTCAGAGCACGTCTACAGGTTCACCGCGGCGCTCGACATCTGGCGGCATCCCTTCTGGGAGGAGCAGGCACGGGACGACCTGGATGCATATTGCGAGTTCGTCCGCACCACCTCGCTCAAGCTCGGCCTCGAGATGGACTTCGTGCCCGGCGCGGAGGACCGCACCCGCAACCTACTGGAGCCTCGGGACTTCGACTACGTGCTCGGATCGGTTCACTTCGTGGGCAACCGGGCCGTGGATGACGAGGGTTGGGACATCTGGGAGCTGCGCGGGGATCCGGACGCGGTGTGGAGCGGCTACTTCGAGGCGCTGGCGGAGGCGGCCGGCAGCGGGCTGTTCGATGTCCTCGCCCATCCCGACCTCGTGAAGGTTTGGGGTCGCGGCCGCCCCGTTCCCGAGCGAGACCCGCGCTTCTACTACGAGCCGGCCGTCGAGGCGATCGCAGAGGCCGGGATCGCGGTGGAGGTCTCGACCGCGGGGCTTCGCAAGCCGGCAGGGGAGCTGTACCCGGCCCCGGAGTTCGCGGCCATGTGCATCGACGCCGGGGCGCCATTCGCTCTTTCGTCCGATGCCCATGCCCCCGCCGACGTGGGGCACGCCTACGAGCGAGCGATCGACGAGATGCGCGGCTGGGGGGTCGAGGAGATCGCCACATTCGACCACCGCCGGCGTACGCTGGAGCCGTTGGGATGATCGACGGGGATCTCCGGTGAGCGTGCGGGTCGGCGTCGGCTACGACGCGCACCGGTTCGAGTCGGGACGGCGGCTGGTGCTGGGAGGGGTCGAGATCCCCCACGAACGGGGCCTGGGCGGCCACTCCGACGCCGACGTCCTCATCCACGCGGCGATCGACGCGATCCTCGGCGCCGCGGGCGAGGGGGACCTGGGAACCCTGTTTCCCCCGGATGAGGAGCAGTGGCGCGACGCCGACTCGCTCGATTTGCTCACCGTTGCGCTCGCCAGGGTCCCTGGCCGGGTGATGAACCTGGATGCGACCTTGATCTGCGAGGAGCCGCCCATCGACCCACATCGCGCCGAGATGCAGCGAAACATCGGGGAGGCGCTGTCCGCGGGGGTGAGCGTCAAGGCGACGACGAACGAGCGGATGGGCTGGATCGGGCGCGGCGAGGGCATCGCCTGCGTTGCGGTCGTGTTGCTCGACCTCGAGTGAGCGGCGGGTGCTCGGCAGGCGCCGGGGCATAAGCTTCGGCTCGATGCTTCGCTCGCTCGCCGGCAAGCTTCGCCTCGACATCGTGAGCCGCCCGATCGACTCCCTAGGCCGCAGGATCAAGCTCGGATCGCTGGGCTACCTGAACGAGGTCCCGTTCAACGTGAAGACGCTCGCGGAGGCGGGGGTGCTACGGCCCGTGCGCCCGGACAAGCTGGTGCTGATGATGCGGGTCCTCGGTCGTTGGGGCGCCTCGCCGGCAGCGGGCATCACCGCCGCGGCCATCAACCACCCCGACGATCCGATGATTCTCGACGAGGCCGGGAGCTCGACATTTGCGGCCGTTCATCGACGCTCGAACGCGCTGGCCCGCGCCCTCGCCGGGCAGGGCGTTGGCGAGGGGGATGGGGTCGCGATCATGTGCCGCAACCACCACGGCTTCATCGAGGCGACGTTGGCGATCTCGAAGCTCGGCGCGAACGGCCTCTACATGAACACGGCCTTCGCGGCGCCGCAGCTCGCTGACGTCGTGGAGCGCGAGCGGCCAGTGGCTCTGATCCATGACGAGGAGTTCGCGGGGCTGCTTTCCCAGGCTCGCGAGGCCGGTAAGGAGATGGGCCTGAAGCGATTCGTCGCCTGGCGCGAGGACGGCGAGGCGGGCGACGCGACGCTGGAGGAGCTGATCGCCGCGACGGGCGACTCTGACCTCGAGCCTCCCACCGAGTCGAGCCGGTTCGTGATCCTCACCTCCGGCACCACCGGCGCCCCGAAGGGCGCCCAGCGGGCCCAGCCCGACACGCTCAGCCCGCTCGCCGCGCTGTTCTCGAAGATCCCGCTCAAGGCCAACGAGCGGACGATGATCGCCGCTCCCTTGTTCCATTCCTGGGGCTTCGCCCACTTCGTCCTGGGCCTCTCCCTCAACTCGACGTACGTGCTCCGGCGGCGCTTCGATCCCGAGGACACCTTGCGCGTCACGCAGGAGACCGGGGCCACCGCGCTCGTCGTGGTCCCGGTGATGATGCAGCGAATCCTCGAGCTGCCTGCGGAGACGCTCGCCAAGTACGACCTGCCCGCACTCCGGGTGACCGCCGCCAGCGGCTCCGCGCTCCCGGGTGAGCTCGCGATCAGGTGGATGGACACGTTCGGCGACAACCTGTACAACCTTTACGGGTCAACCGAGGTCGCATGGGCAACGATCGCGACGCCCGAGGATCTGCGGGCGGCCCCGGGGACGGCCGGCAGGCCGCCGCGGGGCACGGCGGTGCGGATTGTCGACGCCGAGGGCCGGGAGGTGGAGCCCGGTAAGACCGGCCGAGTCTTCGTGGGCAACGAGATGGCCTTCGAGGGCTACACGGGCGGTGGCGGCAAGGAGGTCCTGGACGGCCTGCTCTCGTCGGGCGACGTCGGCCACTTCGACCGAGCCGGGCGGCTGTTCATCGACGGGCGCGACGACGAGATGATCGTCTCCGGCGGGGAGAACGTGTTCCCACGCGAGGTCGAGGACCTGCTCTCCGATCGGGAGGACGTCAAGGAGGTCGCGGTGATCGGCGTGGAGGACGAGGACTTCGGCCAGCGGCTCAAGGTGTTCGTGGTCCTCAACGAGGGCGCCGAGCTGACCGCCGACGAGATCAAGGTTCACGTGAAGGCGAACCTGGCCCGCTACAAGATTCCCCGAGACGTCGTGTTCGTCGACTCCCTGCCGCGCAACGCGACCGGCAAGATCCTGAAGCGCGAGCTCGCGTAGACGACGAGCTGGGCGACCTAAGCGGCGGAGCGCTCGCGGCGGCGGCGGGCGGCCTCGTCCCGGAGGCGCTCGTGCTCGACCTGGCGCTTGAGCTGGCGCAGCGAGCGGCGCAGGTGGTCGCCGAGCTGCGGCGCGGATACCAGCTCGGCGACCCAGCCGGAGATCCCGGCGCCGGCGACGCCGTAGGCGTAACGCAGCTCCACCCGCGTCCGCCCGTCGTCGAGCTCCCTGAGCCGCCATCGCCCTCGCTGGTCCACTCCCAGCACGGAGCTCCATGCCATGTCCCCGGGCGGATGCCACTCCACGACCTCGATCAATCCTCCGACCTCGGCCGAGCCAACCCGGATGAGCATCCGATAGCGCGATCCGAGCCCGGTCCGCTGGTCGCCGACGACCTCCCAGCGCGTCACGCCCGACATGAAGTGCAGGCAGTTGGACGGCTCCGTGACGTAGCTCCAGACGAGCTCTCGGGGCGCCGCGATGTCGATGGATTCGTTCAGCCTCATCCAAGCACCGGATAGCGACGTTCCGCGACCAGCGTGTCGAGCGCCTCCTGCATTCGCGCCACTAGGTGGTCGTAGACCTCATCGGCGTCCGGTTCGTCGCCGAATTCGGCCTCCAGGTCGACCGCTGGGAGGACCTCGATCGTGAGCTTCGCCGGCAACGGAATGTGGCCGAGGAAGTCGCCGACGTTCAGCCCCCAGGGGAGGGCGATCGAGATGGGCATCACCTTCAGCCTCAACAGCCGGTCGATGCCCAGGGCGCTGGCGATCCGGTCGCCACGGGCGAGGAAGAGCGCAGTCTCCTGCCCGCCGATCGAGACCATCGGGACGATCGGCGCGCCCTGGTCGAGGGCGAGCTGGATGAAGCCCTTGCGCCCGGCGAAATCGATCCTGTTCCGCTCCCAGATCGGCCGGTGGACCTCCCAGTCCCCTCCGGGATAGACGAGGACGGCGGCGCCCGCGCCAAGCGCGCGCTGCGCGTGCTCGCGCGAGGCGGCCACGGTGCCATAGGGGCGCAGCATCCGGCCCACGGGGAAGGCCAGCACCAGGTTGTGGGCCAGCTGGTGGAAGCGCCGTTCGACTCCGAAGTAGGTGGAGAAGGCGAGCGTGAAGAGGAAGGTGTCGGGGGGCACATTGCCGCCCGAGTGATTGCCGACCAGGAGCACCGGACCCTGCTCCGGGATGTTCCCGAGGCCGCGAACCTCACCGCGAAACCAGAGGCTCATGAACAGCCAGAGGAGCGGCAGATGCTCGCGAACGTAATCCGGGTCCCGGTCGTCGAGGTCGGCCGCGAGGCTGCGCTGGACGCGCCGGGTGACCCGTCCGCCGAGCCCGGCCCCCGCCCGTTTTCCGAGCCCGGCCAGCCCCTCTCCCCAGCGGCCAACGCCCCGAAGCGAAGGGAGCCGGGAGCGCAGGCCGCTATCGCGGTCCCCGCTTCGGGCGGCGCCGTTGCGCCTTGCCTGCTCCGCCACGGTTGCCTGCCCGGCCATCCCCGACGATCCTATGGCCTGGCCTACTGCCCCGCGGCCCGGGCGAGGGAGTACAGCGGGCCAGGGTCACGAGCCGCGCTGCGCTCGACGTGCGTCCGGATCAGCTCGTTGGTGCGCTCCGCCAGCTCGACCTGGGGGACATGCCCGCACTCGCTCAACACCACCTGGCGCGCGTGGGGAATGGCCTCGCCGACGTGGCGGGCGAACCCGGCCGGAACGAGGCGGTCGCTGTCGCCCCACACGAACAGCGCCGGCGGCGCCAGCTCGGTGAGCCGTGTCCACATGCCGCGGTCGCCGTGCGGGGGATCGAGGTAGATGTTGCGAGCCGCCGCGAAGAACGCGATTCGCGCCGATCGGGACCGGTAGGTTCGACAGAACTCGTCGGCGGCGATCTCGGCGGCGGCTGGGTCGAGGCGCTCGGGTCGCGCAAACAGGCCCCAGAATCTCCCGCGGACCTGATCCGGTCGCAGCGGGTGCGGGATCGCCGCCAGCTCGGGGCGCAGGAGCCTCACCAGCGGCACCAGCTCGCGTTTGCGCCGGAACGCGAGCGCTGGGCACAGGAGGCTCAGGCTCTGGACCCGGTCGGGGTGGGCGAGCGCGAGCTCGATCGCGACCCGGCCGCCCATCGAGTTGCCGACCAGGTGCGCTCGCTCGATCCCCATCGCGTCCATGTAGGAGAGCGTCGACATGGCGAAGTGGGGGGCGTCGTAGGCGCCCCGCGCCGGCTTCGACGAGGAGCCGAAGCCCGGCAGGTCGATCGCGTGGACCGTGTGCTCGGGGCTGAGCGCCGCCACCGTCTCGAAGAAGGAGGTCTTGTTCGAGCCGAGCCCGTGCAGGCAGACCACGTGTCCGGGTCCCTCGCCCGCGACCAGGCTCGAGATCCTTCCGCCGGACACGTCGACCTCGAGCACACGGAGAAGCGGCGGCCTGCCGCCCGGAAGCCGGAAGAGGCCCTCGAAGCCCAGCGCCAGGTCAAGGTCGCCGCGTGCGTAGAGGCGCCGCTCGGCGAAGGCGTCGAGCCCGGAGAGCCGCCCCTCACGCAGGGCCAGCCAGGTGGCGGCATCGCTCCCGATGACGACATCGGGCTCGTGGACGGAGGACGGGCGAACCTCGCAGCGCGTCGCTTTTGCCCTGACCTCCCATGTTCGCCCGACGTCACCCAGGCGGATCTGGAAGGTGGCGTCGAACCCCGGCTCCGCGCCGAGGTAGCGATCGGGCAGCGAGGAGAACGCCTCTTCGACACGCCGGAGCCGTTGCTCGGTGAGCGAGATCGACGCCATCGACGGCGGCAACGTTAGCGGCGGGCACGGCCAGCGAGGCCGTGCGCGCGAGCTTCTTCCCGCAAATAGCATCAACGAGAAGATGCGCGAAGTCAGGATCAGGGACACCTTGCGCGGCGAGCTCCGCTCGCTCGACCCGCGTGACCCGCCCCGGGTCGGGATCTACGCGTGCGGGCCGACCGTGTACTCGCGGATCCACATCGGCAATGCGCGCCCCTATGTGGTCTTCATGCTCCTGCGGCGCTTCCTGGCCACGACCGGCTACGAGCCCCGCCTGGTGATCAACGTCACCGACATCAACGACAAGATCTACGCGGCAGCACGCGAGGCGGGGGAGGCGTCAGAGGCGTTCGCGGAGCGGATGACGGCGGCCTACGTCCACGACACCGACCGGCTTGGCCTTGGCCGGCCCGACGACGAGCCCCTGGCCTCGGAGACCATCGCCGAGATCGTCGGGTTGATCGAGGCGCTGATCGCCGGCGGCCACGCGTATGAGTCCGGGGGGGACGTCTATTTCCATGTCCGGAGCTTCCCGGGCTACGGCAAGCTCTCGAATCGCGACCCCGAGGATATGGACCAGGGCGAGGAGGCCGGCACCGAGTCCCTGAAGGAGGACCCGCTGGATTTCGCGCTTTGGAAGGCGCGCAAGCCCGACGAAGACAGCGCCTGGCAGTCCCCGTGGGGCGAGGGTCGGCCGGGCTGGCACATCGAGTGCTCGGCCATGGCCGAGAAGCTGCTCGGCGACGACTTCGAGATCCACGGCGGGGGCAGCGACCTGGTCTTTCCCCATCACGAGAACGAGATCGCCCAGACCGAGGCCGGACGCGGCGTGCCGCTGGCGCGAATCTGGATGCACAACGGGATGGTCCAGATGGCAGAGGCGAAGATGTCGAAGTCCCTCGGCAACATCTTCCAGCTGTCTGCCGCCCTCGACCGACACGGCCGGGACACCGTGGTCGCGTATCTGATCTCGGGCCATTACCGGCAGCCGCTCGAGTTCTCCGAGCAGGCGCTGGAGGAGGCCGCCGCGCGAGTCGAGCGGATCCGCAACTTCGTGCGCGAGCTGCCGGAGGAGGACGGCGGGGGAGAGGACGAGTTCGTCGCCGCCCGGGGCGAGGCCCTGCTGGAGGCGCTCGCCGACGACTTCAACACGCCGAGGGCGCTCGCGGCGCTCTTCGAGCTGATCGCCGAGGCCAATCGGAGGCGCCTCGCCGGGGTGCGCGCCGCCCTCGATCGGATGCTGCCACTCCTGGGGCTGGAATCGCTGCTGGCCCCCGACCAGGGGGCGGATCCAGAGGCGAAGGGGCTGATGGAGGAGCGCGAGGCCGCCCGGACGGCGCGCGACTTCGAGCGGGCGGATCGGATCCGAGACGAGCTCGCCTCCCGTGGCTACGAGGTTCGGGACACGGCCGAGGGTTCGCGGCTGGTCCGGCGCTCGCCGGCATGACCCGGCCCCGCGGTCGCGAAGCCAGAGCGCATGACGTCGTCTACGGCAGGCGGCCGGTGGACGAGGCCCGGCGCGGCCGGCGCCGCGTTCGCCGCGTCTGGACGAGCGACGACCTGTCCGCCTCGGAGCTGACCCGGCTCGCCGGCTCGCCGGACCACCAGGGGGTCGTGGCCGAGGTTGATCCCTATCCGTACGCGGACCCGGAAGCGCTGCTCCGGTCTCCTGCTGCTCTGGTCGTCGCGCTTGACCAGGTCACCGACCCCCACAACCTGGGCGCCGTCTGCCGGTCCGCGGAGGCGGTCGGAGCCTCGGGGCTGGTGATCCCGGAGCGGCGCTCCGCCGCGGTCACCGCCGCGGTCTCCAAGGCCTCGGCGGGCGCGGTCGAGCACCTGGCGGTCGCGCGGGTGCCGAACCTGGCGGATTGGCTCGGGCGGGCCAAGGAGGCGGGCGCGTGGATCTACGGGGCGGAGGCGAACGCTGCCACGCCGTACACCAACGCGGACCTGACCGGCCGGGTGGTGCTCGTGCTGGGCAGCGAGGGGAAGGGGCTGCGCAAGCGGGTCGCCGCGGCATGCGACCTCCTGGTCGCGATCCCGGCGAGCGGGCGGATCGGCTCCCTCAATGTGTCGGCCGCCGCTGCCGTCCTGCTGTTCGAGGCGGCCAGGCAGCGACGGGCGGAGTAGGGCCGCGAAGCGATACCAGCGCTCGCGGACGGACCTCCCGGTTTGCAACGAATCCTGCGCCTTGTGGCCGGGGCGGTTGACAGAAGAACGCCCATGCGCTTACACTGCGCCGCGTAAGGGTGAACTAAAGGTCGAGTCTGGACCCGCAGTCAGCCCAAGGAGAGGGCGCCCAGGGGAGGTAACGGGCGCCACGGTTTTCCAATCCGAACGGAGGAATCCTGTGGCCGCACCGACCCCCACCCATGAGTTCGCCGCTGTCGCGGCGCCCGTCCCGGTCGCCGCGACGGCACGGAAGTCCGAGGCTCAACCTGAGCTTGAGGACTCGTACCTGGTGGCGCTGGCGAAGCGGGGCAGCGCCGACGCATACGACCGGATCGTGCGCCGCTATCGCGGCTTCGTGCGCCTCAAGGCCTCGTCGTACTTCCTGCTCGGGGGCGACGGCGAGGACCTGATCCAGGAGGGCCTGCTGGGCCTGTACAAGGCGATTCGCGACTACCGCTCGGACCGCGAGTCGAGCTTCCGCAACTTCGCCGAGCTCTGCATCACCCGGCAGATCATCACCGCTGTGAAGACCGCCAGCCGCAACAAGCACGCCCCGCTCAACCAGTACGTCTCGTTCGCCCAGACGCCCGCGGGCGCTGCCGACTCGGAGACCACCCTGGAGGAGGTGCTGCCGGGCCCCGGGAGCGAGGACCCATCCGAGCGGGTGATCGCGACCGAGGAGCTCCAGAGCCTCGTCTCGTGCCTGTCCAGCGTGCTCTCAGACCTCGAGAGCCACGTCCTGTCGCTCTACCTCGACGGACACTCATACGAGGCGATCGGCGAGCAGCTCGAGTGCGACACCAAGACCGTCGACAACGCCCTCCAGCGCGTTAAGCGCAAGGTGAGCCTGCACCTGGCCTCGCGCGAGGTGAAGCTCTAGGCGGCCGACGAAAATCGACCGCGCCACGGGTACCCTGGCCGTACTTGCCCGCCTAGCTCAACTGGCAGAGCACGGACCTTGTAAGTCCGGCGGTCCCGGTTCGAATCCGGGGGCGGGCTTCCGAGGATGGCCAGCGACCACGATTTCACCTGGCGCGACGGGGAGCGGACGGTCGTCTTCCGGGCGGGGGCCTTCGCCGACGCACCCGACATCCTGGACCAGGGGACGTGGGGGCGCTTCGAGCTCCTGACCACGCCGCGGGCGCTCGGCGCCGCCTCGGTCGAGCTCGGCGAGCGCTCGAGCGCCGTCCATCAGGTGCCCGGAGGACCGGTGCCCGATGCGGCCGCGGCGCTCATCGACTCGGTCCGCAACCCGACGCTTGTCGCCCTCGGCGGCGGGCGGGTCATCGATACCGCGAAGGCGATCGCGGCCGTTCGCGGCGGGCGGGTCTGCGCGATGCCGACCACGCTCTCGGGCGCCGAGATGACGACCATCCACCGCCTCCCGGCGGGCCGCGAGAGCCAGGCGTCCCATCTGGTCCGCCCCGCGCTGGTGATCGCCGACCCGACCGAGATGACCACGCTCGACGAGCGCCGCCTCCGGGCCAGCGCCATGAACGCGCTCGCCCACGGCGCCGAGGCGCTCTACGGGCCGCTCGCCAACCCGGTCGCCACCCTGTCCGCCCTACGCGGTGCCGAGCTGATCTCAGCTGCGCTCGACCAGGACGCCGGCGAGCGGGACCGCGCCGACCTCGCGCTGGGCTCCCTGCTCTCCGCCGACGCGCTCGACTCGGCGGGCTTCGCCCTGCACCACGTCGTCTGCCAGACACTGGTCCGCGTATTGGAGATCCCCCACGCGGAGACCAACGCGACGATGCTGCCGCGGACGATCGCGGCGATGCGCTCCCGGGCGCCGGAGGCGATCGAGTCTCTCGCGACGGCGCTCGCCACCACCCCCGGGAGGATCCAGTCGCGCATCCAGTCCCTGGCGGGCGGTCGCCGCCGACTGCGGGATCTCGATCCGGATCGGGATCGCCTCGAGACCGCCGTGAACGCGATCCTCACCCGCCCCGACCTCGCCAACACGCCCGATCCCCCCGATCGGGACGAGCTGCAAGCGCTGCTCGAACGGGCTTGGTAGCGGGCATGCATGCCGGGCGGCCGCGGCGACGGAACGCAAGCGCGCGTGTAGGCCAGTAACGCCCCTCGCGCGGGCGTGTACGCATCTGCATGGACCAGCCCTCGCGGCGGTCGGCGCCGCCGCGAACCGACCAGGTGATCAGCGAGGAGCGCTTTCAGCGCTACCACGCCTACGCGCGCGAGCGCGGCGTCAACCGCCTCATCTACGCGGTGGCCCGGGCGATCCTGACGCCCGCGTTCCTGATTTGGCTGCGCCTGTCGCGCACCGGACGCGAGCACCTCCGCGGGATCAAGGGGGGCCTGATCGTGGCATCGAACCACCGCTCCTTCCTGGACCCGTTCGTGATCGGCGTGACCCTGCCGTGGCGGCGACCGATGCAGTACGTGGCGAAGGTCGAGCTGTTCGAGCGTCGCTGGCGGGGATGGATCCTGTCCCGCGTGGGGGCCTTCCCGATCCGCCGCGGCCAGTCGGACGACACCGCGATGGAGACCGCGCGGATCGTGCTGGAGCGCGGCGGGACGGTGTGCATCTTCCCCGAGGGGACGCGGATCCGATCGGGCTCACTGGCGACGCCCAAGAGGGGCGTCGGCCGCCTGGCGCTGGAGACCGGCGCCGCCGTGGCTCCGCTCGCGGTCCTCGGGAGCGAGCAGGTCCGCCGCAGATGGCGGATCCGCCCCCGGAAGGTGAAGCTGCGCGTGGGGCGCCCGATGACCTTCCCCCGCACCGAGCATCCGTCTCCGGCGCTCGCCGCCACGGTGACCGCCCGGATCTGGCCGAACGTCGAGCTCCAGTGGGAGTGGCTCGGAGGGCTGCCGCCGCTCCGAAAGGCCGCGGTCATCGGCGCCGGAAGCTGGGGGACGGCGATGGCCGTGCTGCTGGCGAGAGGGGGACTGGAGGTCCAGCTCGGAACGCGCTCGGACGAGAAGGCGGCCGAGATCGAGGCCAAGCGGGAGAACACCCACTATCTGCCCGGGGTCGCGCTGCCCGAGGCCATCGCCGTCAAGCGGGGGGCCGAGATCGAGCTCGCGGGCGTGGACCTGGTCTGCCTGGCGGTGCCGTCCGCTGCGCTGCCCGCCGCGGTCGGCTCGCTGGGCGACCGGATCGGCTCGCGGGCGGCTGTCCTGCTGCTGACCAAGGGGCTCACCCATCCGCTCGGCCAGTTGCCGAGCGAGTACGTGGGCGAGCGGATTCGTTGCCGCGCGATCGCCTCCCTTGGTGGCCCGGCCCACGCGCGAGAGGCGGCCGCCGGGATGGCGGCCCTGGTGCTCGGGTCCAGCGACCCCGACCTTCGCGCCCAGCTGGGCGAGGTGTTCGACCGAGCAGGGCTCATCTGCGAGCGAAGCGACGACGTGGTCGGCGTCGAGATGGCGGGGGCCGCGAAGAACGCCGCGGCGCTCGGCGCCGCGGCGGCGGAGGGGCACGGCCTCAACGCCGCGGGCATCGCCGCCGCGACCATCTGGCGGGAGTGCGTCGACTACGCCCTCGCGGACAGCGCGCGCCTCGAGACCTTCACCGGCCTCGCCGGCGTGGGCGACTTGACCGCCACGGTGATGGCTCCTGGAAGCCGCAACCGCCGCGCCGGCGAGCTCCTCGGCTCCGGCATGCCGGCAGACCAGATCCCCGGCAAGCTCGGCCAGGCGTCCGAGGGCCTCGACTCCGTGCCGCTCATCGCGGAGGCGGTGGCGCGAGCCGGGTTCGATGCGCCCGGGCTGGAGGGGCTCGCTGCGCTGATCTCGGGACGGATCGATCCGAGCGAGTGGGTGGCCGGGCTGCGGCGCGCCGAGCGGGCCAGGCGGGCCGCCTGATGAGAGGCGGGGTGGCCGGTGACTCGCCGGTGCGGCGGCCCGGTGGCGCCGTGGGGAGGGGACTAGGCTTGGGCGGTGAGCGCTTCCAAGGAGGAGCAGGCCGCTGCCAGGGAGCCGAAGGCGACCGGTCATCCGGCGCAGCCCGATCCCGCCGTCAAGGCGGAGCTCGACCGCGCCTTCGAGGAGCTCTACCGCGCTCACCTGCGGGACGTGTACTCGTATGCGTACTACCGGGTGGGCAACCACCACGACGCCGAGGACCTCACGGAGCAGGCCTTCCTCCAGGCCTACAGGCACTTCGAGCGGGCGCGGCGCGAGTCCAACGGCCGGCCCCTTCGGCCGTGGCTGATCCGGATCGCCCACAACCTCGCCTCCAACTACCACCGCGATCGCGCCCGTCACCCGGCGGCGGCGCTCGACGCGGTGGAGCCGCCGTCACACCCGCACGGCACGGAGCAGATCGTCGAGGGGCGCGAGGAGCTACGCCAGGTGATCGACAGGCTCGATCGGCTATCGGACGACCGCCGCGACGCGTTGATCATGCGCTTCGCCCTCGGGATGTCGAATCGGGAGATCGCACGGGCGCTGGGGCGCACCGACGGCGCCACGAAGGTCCTCCTTCACCGGGCGATCAAGCAGCTGGAAGAGGAGATGAAGGATTGAGCGCAACGGTGGCAGGAGGGCGAGCATGACCGAGGAGCCGCGTCTTGACCTCGAGCGCCTGTTGGCGGACGCGCTGCGCCCGATCGAGCCTCCGGACGACCTGGCGACCCGGGTCGAGAGCACGCTGACGGCGATCACCGAGCAGGCCGCCGCCGAGCTCTCGAGCTGGGCCGAGGAGCTCTCGGAGGCAGAGCTCGACGCTCTCCGCGATCCGCGCAACTGGGTGCGCCCCGTGGCCGCCGTCGCCGCGGGCACCGTCGCCGGCGGCGCGCTCGTCGTAGTCGGCATGCGCCGCCGCCGGCGCCCCGGGGGCCTGCGGGCGACGGCCGAGAGCGTGCTCAAGCAGGTCCTTCCGGACTAGCGACGAAGTCGCGGTAGTGGCGAGTACGACCTGCCGCCGCGTAACAGGCCCTAGCCCGCCGCCCCCGGACGCGGGAGCAGATGGGAAATGCCCGAGCCGAAGGCGAGGGCAAGGTATTCGGGCCGGAGCGGAGGAGGCGGCGGAGTTATTCCTTAGGCGGACGCGGCTTGGGCCGACGACCGGGCCGGGGTGGCGAGCCCCGCCGCCAGCCCGGCGACGCCGAGCAGCAGGTGGAGCACGTTGTCGTCGCCGTTCACGGGAACGATCCCGAGGATCGATTCCCCGCCGCCGATGACGAATCCCCAGATCGCCACCACCAGGTAGACGACCCCCAGCCCAAGGGCATACGCGCGCGCGGCGAAGCCGACCGCCACGAGGCCGAGCAGCCCGGTGGCCAGATGGAGCACGTTATGCCACCCGTTGACCTCGAAAATTCCGAGCATCTTGTCGACCTCGCCCGGCGAGCCGAAGCTGGCGCTGTAGAAGAAACCGACGATGCCGCCGATCGTGAGGACGGCCCCGACCACGGTCGCGTAGAGCCTCGCCGCGCTTGACCTCTCCATCAGGTGCGTCCTCGGCCGGCGCTCACGGGCCGAACTATGGTCGCGAGCACGGACG
Organism: Solirubrobacterales bacterium; assembly: GCA_050697075.1. Taxonomy (GTDB): domain Bacteria; phylum Actinomycetota; class Thermoleophilia; order Solirubrobacterales; family 70-9; genus AC-56. The sequence continues at coordinate 20,527 of JBOGZC010000008.1, forward strand.
ATTGATCCGGGTGTCGGCGAACCGCGTAGGTTTCGGTAACCGGTTGATGCGCGATTTCGGCTCGGTTTCGGATCAACCGGGCCAAGCGATGAGATCCCAGCCACACCCCGCCGCCCTCGACCGCCTCGCGGACGAGGACCTGATGACCCTTGTCGACCGCAAGGACCCGGATGCGTTCGAGTCCTTCTACGACCGGCACGGCGGCGCGGCCTACTCGCTCGCCCACCGGATCGTGGGCGACCCGGGGCTGGCTGAGGACGTGACCCAGGAGGCGTTCCTTTCGATCTGGCGGAGCAACGCGCGCTTTGATCCCGCGCGGGGCAGCGTTCGTGCGTGGGCCCTGGGCATCGTTCGCAATCGGGCGATCGACGCTCTGCGGCGCTCGGCGCGACCGGTGCCGAAGCTGGACTTCGACGACGAGGCGGTGCTCGAGAGCCAGCCCGGCCAGGAGCGCACCGAGGCGGAGGCGATCAGGCGCGAGACGGCGGGCCGCCTTCGCCAGGCCCTGGGCATCCTGCCCAGGGAGCAGTCCCAGGTGATCGAGCTCGCGTACTACGGTGGCTTCAGCCACTCGGAGATCGCCGACATGGTCGGGGTCCCCTTGGGGACCATCAAGGGCCGGATGCGGCTCGGGCTTGAGAAGATCAGGGCGACCCTGGCCGAGGGAATCCCGGAGGAGGAAGTTCCGGGGGCATACCTGTGAGCCCGCGCGACTCGACCCCCCGGGCGGACCCCCACCGCGAAGAGCTTGCCGCCTACGCTCTGGGCGCCCTCGACGAGGCCGAGGCCGCCGAGCTTCGCCGGCATCTGGACGAATGCGAGGAGTGCCGGCAGCATCTGCGGTGGCTCGAGCCCGCGGTCGACCTGTTGCCCCGCGCCGTGCCCCAGCGCGAGCCGCCCCCGAGGCTTCGCAAGCGGCTGATGGCCACGGTCCGCGCCGAGTCGCGCGAGGCGGTTCGGGCCGGCTCCGGGGCCGCCTGGTGGCAGGAATGGGGGGCCTTTCTGCTGCGGCCGGCGACAGCCGTGGCCGCAGGAGTGCTCCTCGTGGCCGGCGCACTGGGCGGCTACCTGCTGCACCAGCCCACGGAGAACGGCGCCTCCAGGTACGCCGGCGTTCCCACGAAGCCCTCGTCCGCCGCCAGCGGGACATTGGAGCGCCACGATGGCTCGGGGATCCTCCACGTCGAGGGGATGCCGGCGCTGGCCCGCAACCAGGTGTACGAGACGTGGGTCAGGCGCGGCGCCAAGGTGGAGCCGTCGAGCCTCTTCTCGCTGCGCCGCAATCACAGCGGCGACGCCGCGATCCCGGGCCCTCTGGCGGGGGCCGACGCGGTGCTGGTCACCGCCGAGCCGCGGGGCGGGAGCCAGCACCCGACGTCGAAGCCCGTCCTCCGGGCGAGCCTCCACTGACGTAGGCGCTCGACCCGATACCTCGGAATCCGTCAGGCCCCAGGTAGATTCCGCCGCTATGGCCGTCTGCTACCGCCACCCCAACCGGGAGACCAACGTCTCCTGCTCCAACTGCGGGCGGCCGATCTGCCCCGACTGCATGACCGTGACGCCGGTGGGGATGCGCTGCCCGGAATGCGCCCGCGATCGGACTCAGGTACGGCGCGTCTCCCCGGGCCTGCGCGCCGGCGCCGCGCCCGCCACGTACGCCCTCATCGCGATCAACGTCGCCGCCTTCCTGGCCGAGCTGGGCACCGGCACGGGGCTGGGCTTCAACGGGGGTGGGTCGGTGATCAACAACGCGGGGCTCTACGGTCCGGCGGTCTCGAATGGCGACTGGTGGCGGATCGTCACCGCCGGCTTCCTGCACGCGGGGATCCTCCACATCGCGTTCAACATGTACGTGCTGTTCGTCCTCGGCACTCTGCTCGAGCCGGGGATCGGCACGCCCAGGTTCCTCGGCGTCTACTTCGTCTCACTGCTCGCGGGCTCGTTCGGGGCGCTCCTGCTGAGCTCCAACGAGCTCACGGTCGGCGCCTCGGGTGCGATCTTCGGGGTCATGGCCGCGACGTTCATCGTCGCCCGTCACCGCGGGATCGAGCAGCTCGCCGGCCAGATCGCGATCTTCATCATCATCAACCTGCTCTTCACCTTCGGCGTGTCGGGGATCAGCGTGGGCGGCCATCTGGGCGGCCTGGTCGGCGGGGGCCTGGCCGGGCTGTTGATCGTCTTCTCCGAACGCCGCGCCCGCCGTCCCGTGGAGCTCGAGGTGATCGGGATGCTCGCGCTGGCAGTGATCTGCGTGGCCGGGTCGCTCGCGGTCGCCTAGATCTGGGCGGGTCCGGCCGCCGGGGCGAGCTCGCGCCAACCGAGGCCCTCCGGCTCCTCCACGCGGTCCGAGTGGAGCAGGTGGCCGAGCAGCTCGGCGCCGTCGACCAGGCGGGGCCCCGGCCGCGAGAACGAGCCGGCCGCGTCGACGGCGACGAGGCGCCGCGCGCCGAGCCCCTCGAGCCGCTCGTTGCGCGCGAGCGCCTGCTTCGCGGCCTCGTCCACGTACAGACCGCAGGGCATCGCGACCACGACTTCGGCGGCGGCCTTGGCGAGCTCCTCCCAGCTCGCCGTGCGGGAGTTCATCCCCGCCTCCCCGACCACGCCGGTGCCCCCGGCGACGTCAATCATCTCGGGCACCCAATGACCGCCCACGTAGGGAGGGTCGAGCCACTCCAGGGCAAGGACCCGCGGGCGCTCCGCCCCGCTCACCGCCTCGCGAAGCCGGCCCAGCCGAGCCTCCAGGCGGGCGCGCAGCTCCACGCCGCGCCCTCGATCGCCGCAGGCGTCGGCGAGCGTGACCAGGTCGTCCAGGACCTGTCCGAGGCGCTTGGGGTCCAACGAGATCACGCTCGGTCGCGACCCCAGCCGACCCGCGACCGCGCGAACGTCGTCGTAGGAGACGGCGCACACCGCGCACAGGGCCTGGGTGACGATGAGGTCCGGCTCGAGATCCGCCAGCGCCGGCTCGTCAAGCCGGTACAGGGCCTCGCCCCGCCCGGTGATCTCCCGGACGCGGGCGTCGACCTCCTCGGGCTCGAGCCCGGCCGGTAGCACGCTGCGGGTCAGCCGGGGCAGGCCCAGGGCCTCCGCGGGGTGGTCGCACTCATGCGTGACGGCCACCACCTGCTCGCCGAAGCCGAGTGCGAACAGGGCCTCGGTGGCCGACGGCACGAGGCTCGCGATCCTCATGCTTCCCGACTATGGCACGCCACGCGCTCGGACGACTAACCTGGAGGGCCAAGGCTCGGGAAACACCCGGGCCGCACCAGCGAATCGAGCGCATGGAGCTCCTGTCCGACACCGACATCGAATCCCGCGTCGCGGCCCTGGACGGCTGGGAGCGGGACGCAGACGCGATCGTCAAGACCTTTGAGCTGTCCGACTTCGTTGGCTCGGTCGAGTTCGTGCGCAAGCTGGTCGAGCCAGCGGAGGAGCTGGGTCACCATCCCGACCTGAGCATCTCCTGGAACAAGGTGAGCGTCTCGATCACCACCCACGCCGCGGGGGGCCTGACGGAGAGCGACTTCGAGCTGGCCCGGCGGATCGACTCCGCCTGACCCAGCGATGCGCATCGTCCACGTGCTGGGGACCAGGCCGAACCTGGTCAAGATGGCCCCGGTGATCGGGGTGCTGCGGGAACGCTTTCCGGAGTGGCCCACGACCATCGTCCACACCGGGCAGCACTACGACCGCTTGATGTTCGAGATCTTCCTCGAGGAGCTCGGCGTGCCGGAGCCCGACCATCTGCTCGGCGTGGGGTCCGGCAGCCACTCGGAGCAGATCGCCCGCGTTCTGGAGCGGCTCGAGCCGGTGCTCACAGCTGAGCCTCCCGACTTGGTGGTGGTCCCGGGCGACGTCAACTCGACCCTTGGCGCCGCGCTCTGCGCCGCCAAGCACGGCTTCGCGGTGGCCCACCTCGAGTCCGGGCTGCGCAGCTTCGATCGCGCGATGCCGGAGGAGACGAACCGGATCGCGACCGACCATCTGTCGGCGCTCTGCCTCCTGCACTGCGACGAGGCGATCGAGAACCTTCGCGCCGAGCAGGTCCCGGACGAGCGGATGAGCTTCGTCGGCAACACGATGATCGACACGCTGGTGGCGCTCGAGGAGCGGATTCGGGAGCGGGGCGCGGCGGAGTCGCTGGGCCTCCAGCCCGGGAGCTACCTGTTGGTCACCCTGCACCGGCCGGCGCTGGTGGACGGGCCGCTGCTCGGCCCGACGATGGAACGTCTCTCGGAGGTGGGGCAGGAGCTTCCGGTTCTCTTCCCGGTCCATCCGCGCACCCGCAAGATGCTGGACGGCGCCACCTACCCCGGCGTCACCCTGACCGACCCCGTCGGCTATCTGGACTTCCTCTCCCTGGTGGCCGACGCGGGGGCCGTGCTCACGGACTCCGGGGGGATCCAGGAGGAGACGACCTACCTGGGCATCCCGTGCTTCACGCTCCGGGACAACACCGAGCGGCCGGTGACGATTCGCGCCGGCACGAACACGCTGCTCGGGCTCGACCCGGAGCGGATCACTGGCATTCCGGACCTGCTGCGCGACCGCGACCGCGCCAACCTCGACGGGGAGCAGCCGAGGCGCCCGGATCGTTGGGACGGCCAGGCGGCCGAGCGGGTCGCCGATGTCCTTGCCGATTGGTAGCTTCCGCAGAGTGGCGTTTCCGAGCCTCGTTCCGCGGGACCGAGTCTTCTTCGACCTCTTCAACCAGGCGGGACAGAACACGCTTCGGGCCGCCGGGCTGCTGCAGGAGATGGTGGAGAACTGGCCCGACAGCAGCGACCTCGCCCGCGAGATCCTCCTCGCCGAACAGGAGGGCGATCGGATCACCCACGACATCGTCCAGCGTGTGAACTCCACCTTCGTCACCCCGATCGACGGCGAGGACATCTACGGCCTGGCGACCCGGCTCGACGACATCGTTGACCACATCGAGGAGAGCGCCGACTTCATGGGCCTATACCGGATCGAGGCGCCGATGGATCAGGCGCTGGCGATGACGGACGTGCTCGTGAAGTCTTGCGAGCAGCTCGCCCTCCTGCTCGAGCACCTGCGCGGCTTCAAGGACCTGCAGAAGTATTGGATCGAGATCCACCGACTCGAGAACGACGGCGACCGACTCTTCCGCGACGCGCTCGCGTCGCTGTTCGCGAACGGGATCGACCCGATGGTGGTGATCCGCTGGCGCGACATCTTCCTCAGGCTCGAGCGGGCGATCGACGCCACCGAGGCCGCCGCTCACATCCTCGAGGGCATCGTCATCAAGAACGCCTAGCAGTGCAGAACGACGTCATCCTGGTCATCGTCGTTGGGACCGCCCTCGTGTTCGACTTCACGAACGGGTTCCACGACACCGCCAACGTGGTGGCGACGTCGATCTCGACCCGGGCGATGCCGCCTCGCATCGCGGTCGGCTACGCGGCGGCGTTGAACTTCGCCGGCGCGTTCATCTCGATCGCGGTAGCGGCGACGATCGCCCAGGACGTCGTCGAGGCGGGCGCGATTACGCCCACGGTGGTGTTTGGGGGCCTGGTGGGGGCGATTGCGTGGAACCTGACCACCTGGTACTACGGGCTGCCGTCGAGCTCGTCTCACGCGCTGATCGGGGGCGTGGTCGGGGCGGCGTTCGTCGCGGGAGGCCCCGATGCGGTGCTGGCGAACGGGGTGGTGGGGAAGGTCCTCGTCCCGGCCGTGATCGCGCCCGTGCTGGCGTTCGTGGTGGGCGCCATCGGGATCGTGATCTGCTACCGGGTCGCCGGGAGGCAGCGACCGGGCCCGGTCGCCCGCGGCTACCGGCTGGGGCAGGTCGTCTCGGGCGGGCTGTTGGCGCTCGCTCACGGCACCAACGACGCTCAGAAGACGATGGGGGTGATCACCCTGGCGCTGATCGCCAACGGGAACCTGCCCGCGAACGCCGATCCGCCGACCTGGGTGATCGTCACCGCGGCCACGGCGATCTCCGTCGGTACCTACACCGGAGGCTGGCGCATCATCCGGACCATGGGAACTCGGATCATCAAGATGGACCCGGCTCAAGGGTTCTCGGCCCAGGGCGCTGGCGCCGCGGTGATTCTCGCGTCCTCTCACTTCGGCTTTCCGCTCTCGACCACGCAGGTGATCAGCGGCGGCGTGATGGGCGCTGGAGCCGCCAAGCGCGTGTCTGCGGTCCGATGGGGGGTTGCCGGCAACATCGTCACCGCCTGGTTGCTCACCCTCCCGGCGGCCGCGGCGATCGGTGCGCTGGCGTACGGGCTGACGCGCATCTTCGGCACCGGCGCGCTGGGCCCGGTGATCATCAGCGTGGTGGGGATTGCGCTGGCCGCGGCGGTCTTTGCGCGACGCAGCCGCCACCAGCTCCCGGCGCCGGCGGCATAGCCATGGCTCTGGCTACCGTGGTCGATTGGGGCGCCCTGCTGAAGACGATCGTGGCCGCGTTCATCTCCGGGGTCGGGGTCACGCTGATCTTCTCGGTCGCGATCCTCGGGGCGGCTCGGTTCGCCGATCTGAGCCGGGACGGACGCCCCGTCGGCGCGGCGGCGTATGTCGCGCTCAGCGTCGCGGCCCTGGCCGCCGTCGGGGGCGCGGTGGCGTTCGGGATAATCGTGATGGCGAGCAAGTGAGGACCGCCCGCAACATCGCGATCATCGCCTTGGTGGCCGTTCCGGTGGCATTCCTGCCGGGGGGCGGGGTGGCGGCGCGCACCGTGATCACCGCGCTCACGCTGGCCTTTCTGGCGACGCTCGGGTTCACCGCCTGGCAGCTCTACCGCACCAACCGCCTCACGGTCGACACCCTCCCCGACGATCAGCGAGCCGTCCTGTTCGGCTCGATCGGGGTGTTGGTGCTGATGGTTGCGGGCGCCGACGAGATGCTCGGCGGCGGGGGCTTCGGGGCAGTGCTGTGGGTGACGCTGGTCGCCTGCGCCGTGATCGCCATCATCAGCGTCTGGAACCGCGCCCACACCTATTGAGCTGAGGCGCCAAGCCCGTTGATCGTCACAGAGGCGATCGGATCTCGACACGGTCGGCGCGCCACTCGCTAGGCGGCGGCGCCTAGCCTCGGCGCGTGATCCGGCGAGCGAAGGAGGCGGGACAGGCATCCGTAGAGCTCGTCGCCGCGCTCCCGGCGCTGGGCCTGGCCCTACTCCTCGTCGCCCAGCTTGCGCTCGCGGGCTACGCGCTCTGGAGCGCCGGGGTGGCGGCACGGGCCGGGGCGCGGGCCGCGTACGTGGGCGGCGACGGGGAGCGGGCCGCGCGTGCATCCCTCCCGCCGGGGCTTCGGAGCGCCGCCTCGGTTCGCGACGGGAACGGGGTGGCGGTCCGCGCTCGGTCGCCGTCGCTGATCCCCGGCCTTCCGAAGATTCCGGTGACCGCCCGGGCCGGACTCGGAGCGGGGGATGCCGGCTAGAGCCGCGTCGCAGCGGGCTCAGGCCTCGATCGAGGTGCTCGCCGGCATTCCCGCGCTGGTGCTCGCGGGCCTGGCCGCGCTGCAACTGCTGGTCACCGGATACTCGCTGACCCTCGCCGATGGAGCGACAGAGGCCGGGGCGATGGCCCTGGCCGCGGGGCGCCCCGCGGCCCCCGCGATCCGCGAGGCGCTGCCGGGCTGGGCGCGAAACCGGATCCACGTCACCTTGGTAGGCGGCGAGCTCACGGTGCGGCTGCGGCCGCCATCGCCGTTCGCGGCGGTCTCCCGCGAGCTCGAGGTCAGCTCATCGGCCTGGGTCAAGCGGCCCGCTGACGGATGAGCGCGCTGGCGCAGCGGGCCGCTTCGGAGGCGGTCCGGATGCCGGGCGGTGCGGGATCGCTGCTCGCCACTGACCTCGGTGGCGCCAGTGGGGGCCTCGCCGTGGCGGCGGCCGTGGGGGCAGGCCTAGCCTCGGGGGAGCGCCGGGTGCTCATGGCCGAGATCGGGGCGGAGCGCGGTCGCGGGCCGACCACGCTTGCCTCTGCCAGCGCCCGCGGCCTCGAGCAGGAGCTGCGGGAGCTGGGATTTCGGCAGGCGGCCGCGCGGGGGAGACTGTGCTGGCTCGGGCTCCCGGAGGCCGATGAGTCCCTGGACGAGCTTGCGCGGGCCCTCGAAGCGGCTGGCCCTGCGGTTTCGATCGTCCACGTCCCGGCCGGGTTGTGGCTAGCCGCCCTGGACGATCCGGCCTTGCCGTTGCGCGCCGGGCTGCTTCGCGCCGATCTGGCAGAGGATCGGCCGCTGGCCGCCCTCGCCGTGATCGAGCTTCGCGAACGCCGGCTTCCGGTCAGAGTCGCCTCGCGCCCGCTTGGGCTGGTGGCCTCGCGGCGTGCGCTCGCTGGGCTCGAGGTCGGTGGCGGGTCCGCACGACGGGTGTCGCGCCTCGCCCGGGGGCTGCTCCCGCCGGCCACGTGGCCCGCCGCACAGCAAGGCCAGGCGCTTCCGCTGACGATCGGCGCGGCGTTCGTCGTCCTCTTCGTGGCCGCCGTGCTGGCGGCGCTTGGCGGCGCGGCGACCGGCGCGTCGCGAGCGCAGCGCGCGGTGGACCTTGCGGCGCTGTCCGGGGCGCGTTCCCTTCGCGACGACTTCCCGCGCCTCTTCGCGCCCGTCCGGCTCGCGAACGGGGCTCCCAACCCGCGCCATCTTGGCAAGGGTGAGTATCTCGCCCGCGCGGCGGCCATCGCCCGGCAGGCCGCGACCCGAAACGGCGTCGATCCCGCCGATCTGCGGGTCTCCTTTCCCGATCGAAGCTCGTTCGCCCCGGTGCGCGTGCGGACCGAGGTCACGGCCTCGCTCGATCGGGACGCGCTGCCCGGTCCACGAAGCGCCTCACCCAGCCGGATCGGTGGCCGCCGGATCCGGATCGAGACGCACGCCGAGGCGGAGGCCGCCCCGCCGGCGCCGACTGGTCTGCCAACGATGGCCAGCGGCGGCGGGTACTCGGGCCCGCTGGCCTACCGACAGGGCAATCCCTGCCGTATTTTCTCGTCCGAGCCGCTTCCGGCTATTTCAAGCGGAACGCGGGGAGGAGCCAAGACGACCTCTAGCTCCGGCGTCTCGCCGCTGAGGTCGAAGTTGGCGTCGCTCGCAATCATCTCGCCTGACCTGCGCTTCGGCGTGATCGTTGCGGCCCCGTCCTCCGGGACCGACAGCGTGAACGACTCAAAGAGCCGGGTCAGCGCTGCCCGAACCGCGTCGATGCCCTCGGCGTCCTGAATCTCGCCAGCGATCGCCTTCCGTATCTCGGTCAACCGCCGGAGGGTGTCCGCTTCGGCGTCCTTGAGGTCGGTCCAGTTCTCGACCTCCTCCGCGCGCTGGCGCAACCGCTCGACCTCGGCTTCGGCGGCGGGCAGCGTCTCGTTGAGCTTGGCGTCCTCCTTCGCGTAGAGATGCGCCGGAAGCTCGTCGCTCGCGTAGTCGCGCTCGATCCTCGCGCGGTGGGTTGTGAGGTCGGCAACTTCCTTCTCGGCCTCGGCGAGCGCCGCGCGTGATTGCGCCAGGTTTCGGTCCCGCGACTCGGCGAGCGCTTGCTTGGTCGCCTCAATGTCGAGCGCGACCCGCTCAAAGTAGGACAGGACCGCCTCGTCAACGTCGCGGCGCCTGTGGGTTGGCATCGAGCAGAACTCCTTGCCGAGCTTCCCCCGCCCGTCGCAGTAGTACAACTCGTAACTGTCGCGGGTCCGGGGAACCATCGCCGAGTCGCACGACTCGCAACGGAGAAGCCCGTCGCGGAATAGGTGGGCGCCCTTGGGTGGCCTGCCTTTCGTCCGGCTAGACCTCGCCTCTAGCAACGTCGCCGCCCGCTGGAACGTCTCGGCGTCGATGATCGCCTCGTGGACGCCCTTCTCGCAGACGACCTCGCCCCTGTAGGTGATCTTCCCGATGTGGACGGGGTTGGAGAGGATTCCGGAGATGGTCGATTGCCGCCAGTACTTCCCGTTCTTCGTTGCGGTGGGAACGTGATCGGCCTCTAGCTCGCGGGCGATCTCGGACAGCGATCGACCGGCGACGTACTCGCGATAGATGCGTTTGACGACCTTCGCCTCCTTCGGGTTCGGCTTCAAGCCGTCGCCGCCCTTCGGGAAGTCATAGCCGAACGGTCGCGGCCCGCTGAACTCGCCGCGTTCGGCTCGACGCTTCATCCCGGCCCGGACCTTCTCTGACTTCTTGGCGCTCTCGGCGTGATTCTGGTCGCCGGTGACAACCGTGTAGAGAAGACCACCGAAGGTTTGCTGGTCTAGGAGCGAGCGAATCTTGACTTCGGCCTTAATCGCCCAAATCGCGTACTCGACCAGGTGCGCCGCTTGCTTAGCGTCTCCGCGCGCCAGCCGGTCAGAATGCTCGACGACTAGGTACGTCTCCCGGCCCGCCTGTGAGAACTCCTCCGCTTGCTTCATCGCGGCGGCGAGTCCTGAACCGCGACTCTGCTTGTAAGCGCTCTTCGCCTCGTCCTGGTGCTCGCCGACTACCTCCCAACCCTCGCCTTCGGCCTCTTGCCGCCCCTTCTTCAACTGGTCGGGGATGGACCCCTTCTTGTCCTCCGTTGACTTCGCCGCGTAGAGGACAGCTGCCGGTCGGTCGCTAGCCTTCGCATCGCTCATGGACGTACCTCCGTGGGCCACGCCCCCGGCGATCTTGGCGGTCGCGCGGGGGCTTCTTTTCAGGTGTCACGAATCTTACCTCCGGCCACAGGCGGGTCGGCGGGGAGGCTCCGGGCGCGGCGAAGCGGAGGTAAATCCGTGAACCGCCTGTCGAGGTCGCGCCTATGATCACGCAACCTTCCCGGCCCTCCACCGCGCATCGTCAGCTTGTTGCCCGCGCCCGCCGCCATTCTCGATACCCGCGCCTGATTTGAGCCCGCTCCTCGGGCGTCCGCCGGGTCCCCGGCGTGACCATTTCATCGACGTATTGGCCCCACTCAAATCGACGCCGCATGAAGGGAGACATGCTTGCTAGAGGCTCGCGCCCCGTCCGGAGCCATTCTTGCTTTCGCCGCCGAGCCGCGAGCTTGGCTTCCTCGTGTGCGCGCTCCTCGTCGGCCATGGTGTGGCTTCGCGCCGCGACCTCATCGGCTCGCGTGTTGTGCTTGACCCCGATGCGGTAGGGACAGCGCAGCTTTTGAGCTAGCTCGCGCCCATCCCGTTCGGCGGCACGCTTCGACGATCGCGGCTTGCCGACATTCCTCACCAACCGGTAGACCTCGACGCCATCTCTTCGCTGTCGGAGCGAGTAGACGCCGGGACGGTAGTAGTGCCGTCTGACCGAATACGGCACCGACCTAACTGAGACGACTTGCGTTGGATGGGTCATTTCGACTCCTTCCTAGAACGGGTCGCCGCTCGCGACCGTGGCGGGCTTGCGAGCCTTCTTGGCCTTCTTGAGGCGAGTCCGCTTCTCCGCCTCTTTCAACACGGCTCGCGTCGTCTGTTGGCCGCAGGTCGGGCAACGCGGCGTCCGCCCGTTCGTTGTCGCTGGCAAATCCGGCTCGGAGCCGTTTTTCGGTCGAAGCGGCCTCACGTTGTCCGGTAGCCGGGCGGCCTTCTGGCCCTTTGCCTTCTGCGGACGCCCCGGCCTATCGGCATCGCCGCGAGCGAGCGACATGTAGTGCTGCGCCCGACGCTCCGGGATGTCGGGGCAGTTCTCGTGGAGCCACGTCAGCCACTCGCCATGCTCGACGCGCTCCTTCGCCTCGATGAGAGCCGCGCCAGCCTTCGCCGCGTTGGCTTCACTCGTCTTATGACAGCGGTTCGCCGTCTGAGCTAGTTGCTTGAGCGTCGGCTTCTTGGGTGCGTCCATCTCGACATCTCCTTCGGTTGAAGTTGCCGAGCGGTCGCCACGCTCTTTGGAGGTTGGCTGCCTCCCTCTGATGGGCGCTTCCGATGGGGAGTCCTAGCCCTTTTTGGGTGCTTGGCCGGACCGTTGCCTGGCGGTCGCCAACCGCCGAACTCCTGGCGAACCAGAAGCGCCGCCGCGCACCCTACAACCGGCTGTCCCGGAATGCAAAAGCGCCCCGGCGGGGGACCGGGGCGCTCTCCCACCAGTTCAGGCGTGGACGCTAGGTGCGGCGACCGACCTCCTCGACGAGCCGGAAGAGGTCGGCGTACTCGATCAACCCGCCGTACTCGGCGTCCCAACTGGCCGGCTCGATCAACACGCGGAGGTCAACTGTCGCGGTTGCGCTATCGGCCAGCCAGAGCCGGTCGTCCTCGCGCCAGACGTAGAACGGGCGCAGGTCGCCCGACTCGTCGGTCACCCGGTAGACCAGCTGGCCCCCGTTGGCGCCGCGCTCGACGCGGACCCGGATCGAGCCGACGCCGACGAGTTGGAGGTCGCCTTCGCGCCAGATGAACCGCTCGCGGTCGTCCTCGACCTCCGCCGTCCCGCGCTCGATCGCGTCGAGCCAGTCCCGGTAGTCCCGGTGGCCCGGACCGATCCGCTCAACGCCGTCGCCCTGGACGCCTCCGGCGCCGAGCATCGCTCGTGGGACGGTGAGGTCTCCGTTGGAGTGGCGGCGGACCTTCATCGGTTGAGGAGGCTCGGCCCGAACGCGACCGCCTTGGATGCGCCCTGGCCGCCCTTCCGTCCGGCCCGGTCGTAGCCCGCCTCCGCGAGGAGCTTCCCGAACCCGGTTGACTTGAGCTTGAGCCCGGTCGCCTCGACGACCTCTGCCCACGTGGCGCCCTTGCGCCGCATCTCGGCGATCTTCGCGACGCTGATCTTGGACTTCCGCTTCGGCCTGGGGGCGGGCTTCGCCTCGACGCCCCGGTCAACCTTCGCGGCGGTCTTCTTCGGCGCCTTCGCCTTGGATGCGGCTCGGCTCTTTCCGCTGGCCTTCTTCGCGGCGGTCCTCTTCGGCTTGGCTGCGGTCATTTGCGACTCCTTCCGGTAGTGACAATTGCAACTAACGGGGAGGAGGCTACTGGAAAGTTGACCAATCCTGTCAAGAAGCCAGCGACCGCATCCGCTTAGGCACGCAAAAGTCCAGAGCGCCCACGGTCCGACCGACCCCCGCCTGTGGCCGAACGACCCGGAACGACCCCTCGGAGCCAGTCTCCGTGGCGCTCCGTGGCCCGTTTCGGCCCTGAACCGCCCGACTCCTCACAGGCGGCGGGACGGGCGGCGCTGAGCGCTAGACGGGGCGCCGATCGTAGGTGCGCAACTCCGGGCGCTCCCGAACTCGGCGGAGTCGGCGGACGTACTCGCGGAGCGGACCGGCGATCGAGCGCGCGGCATCCGGGTCCGCCTTCTTGAAGCGCTCGACCTCCGCCAGCCCGTCCGCCGCGAAGCTCCGGACGATCGCCGGGGCGCCGTAGGTCCGGAGTGCGTGGCCCTCGATGCCGTCGAAGGTCGCCGCTGCCGGTGGCCAGTCCCGAACGCTGTCGCGGACCGGCTCCTCAACCCGGCGCTCCTGGGCTTCGGTCGGGATGGTGCCGCGCTCGATCGAGTCCTGGACGAGCGCTTGGCGCTTCGCGGCGCTGTCGGGGTCCGGCGGCTCGCCGACGAGCTTGAGCCAGCGGTCCCAAGTCTTCTCGCGGAGCTTCGGCCACTCCTCCGGGGTGACGGCGGCGCTAGTTGTCCCCAACGCGACCTCGACGCGGGTCGCCGGGCGGTTCGCGTGGACGACGACGCCGGGGTCGCGCTTCGCCCGGTTGCGGCTGCCCGGTTTGGGCCCTTTGCGGACGCTAGAGGGCATCTTTCAATCCATAAATTCGTCCAAGCGTGATCACCGCGCGGTCTTTCGCCCGTTTGCCCACTTCCGGTTGGACCCTCCCCTCCCCGGCGGGGCGCTGTCCACTAAGGCGCCGCGTCGGAGGGGGAGGGGAGTCGCCGGGGGAGTGGGGGAGGTTGGCCACAGGCCCGCGTCAGACGGAAAACTCGGCAACCCGGACCGGCGCGCTCGACTTGCGCCGCGCCGCCAGCTCATCGAGCGACCGGAGTCGGCAGCGGTCCGGCAGATCGTCCATGCTCTTGACCGCCAGCGTCCGGGCTTCGCGGTTCGCTCCACGGAGCGTCGGCCCGACCTCGATCAGATCAATGCGGTGAAGCTCGTTCGCGCCGTCCTCCGCGATCGACTCGCCGCCAGCCGGAACCGTGTAGCCGTAGCTCCACCCCTTGAGGTTGCCCCGCTTCATCAGCTTCGCGACTTGGCGAGCGGTCGGGTTGTCGGTGACGTCGAGCTTCCCGTTCACGACCAACCCTTGCGCCGTCTCGCGGACCTCGTTCGGGTCCGCCGTCCCGATCCAAGCGAAGAGGTCTTGCGCCTCGTGCGAGAAGATCACGGGAATCTCGTCGCCGGAGTCGCGCCACTTCCGAAGGGTCTCGCCGAAAGCTCCGGGCATCACGCGATCGCCCTGGCGATCAACGTTGCCGAAGACGGCAGCCAACGCCGAGAAGCTGCCGGCATCGTCGGCCTTGGTTTCGACTAGCTCAATGTTCCTTGACCTCAAACTCGTTCCTTTCGTCCGTGGATTGCTGAGCAGGTCAAGCTGCGACCTCCTCGGTTAGGTAGCGCGCGACTCGCTCCGGCCCGATCAATTCCTCTAGCTGACTTCCGGTAATCCGGGGCACTTCCATCAGCGCGGTTGCGATCAGCGCGTGGAGTGACTTAAACCCGGCGTCGTCCAACCAGTGGAGCGCGATGCCAGCGAGCGCGCTGTATTGACTCCGGTCCCGTTGCGCGTACTCGATCAGCGTCGCGACCTGGGCGCCGTCGCTGTCGCGCGGCTCCTCGTTCAGGAGGTCGGAAAGCTCCTCCCACGGCGGCGGCCACGGCGGGATCGCCTTCCACCACTGGCGTCCGTGTTCGGCGAGCGGTCCAAGTAGCGTGGCGATGACGAGGTCATCAGCCATCTCCGGATCGAGCGCGTGACGTTCGTAGTCCGGCTCGACCTCCCCGCTCCAGTAGTAATCGACCTTCGGGTTGTCGGCCCGGACGAGCTTCGGACGCAGCCCTTGGACCAGCATCCCGGATGCGTGTCCGGCCTCGTGGCTGGCAATCGTCGGGTGTACGGTCATGCGGCCTCCTTCTGTTGTTTGCGCTTCTTCCAACAGCGGCGCATCCCCGCCGCGATCTTCGCCCGATGCTCCGCCGACTTCGGCTTGCCCTTCTGAGCGGCGGCGATCTTGGCGCGGGTCTCCGGGCGGCGCTGGACACACGGCAGGCAAAGTCCGGTCTTGCCGGTGCTGGCGATCGGTCGCCCGCAGTCCTTACAAGTCATCCGTCTCCTCCTCCCGGACACGTGGCCCGAATCCCGCCGGTGGCCGGAGTCCGCTCCGGTAGTCCGCCTCCAAGTTCGCCAGCCGCTCCTGCTCGTCGTCGCGAGCCGCCGCGTCGCCGCGTAGTTGCTCCTCCGCGTCGGCGTACTGCCGCGCGTGATGCTCTTGAACCTCCTCGCGCATCATTGGTTGGCCGAAGCGGTCGATCGGAATGCCCTCCGGAATCGGCTCGTCATCTCCCGGCGCGGCCAAATGCTCATGCGCGGGGCAGAACCAGCGCCGATCGGCAACGGGTCGGAGGGCGCCTTCCCGACTCGTTGAGACGTTCTCGCAGCCCTCCGCGTGGCACTGTTGAATCGCCTTGCCCTCCGCATCTCGTTGCGGCGGCGCTGGCGCCTCCATCGGGAACCGCGAAGCCACGATGCTCGCCCGCTGGCGCGCCTCCTCGTCCAGAGTGGGCGCCCCAGTCGCGAGCCTCGCCGCCTCCGCGTAAGCCCGCCGCTCGGCGGCGGTCGCCCGCCCGAAGAGGTCGAGCGCGTCGCCGACCGTCTCGGCTCCGGCTCCGCGAGCTTCAACGAGCAGCTGCCTCGCCACAGGCCGCTCGCTGTCCGGGAGCGCGCGGGGCAACTCCTCGATCGCCTGGCCGTCCAAAGGTTCATCTCGGCTGCGCCATGGGATTCGGATTGGCGGCGCCATCACTCCCCGGCCTCCGCCGCCTCGATCGCTTCGCGGCGATCGTAGGTCTTGCCGTACTTCGTGAAGAGCCGTTCGCCGTTGACGTGCGCGTACTCCATCGGCTTGAAGCCTCGGCGCGCTAGCAACTCCGTCTCCGCGTCGAGCGCCTTCGTTCGCATCGTCTCGGCGCCGCGCGCTCGCTCGTCCAGAACCCGTTGGAGGTCGGAGACGTTCGCGACCTCGCGCCCGCCAAGCTCAAACCAGTTGATCGCTGGCGCCAGCTCGTCGAATGCGTTGGCCGTCAGCCCTAGAAGCTGAGCGGCCTCGTCTCGCGTCACGACGAGCGGCGTCATGAAAGCTCCCGCCGGTCCGGGGAAGATGGAAGCCCAAACCGGCGGGCGCGACGGCCAGCGCCCACTGGCCGCGTCTCCGCGCCGCCGGGGATGTGAGCCGGGGCGCCGGAGTCGTTGTGGGTTAGTAGAAGCATCCAGCCGAAGCTACTGAGCCGCCTCGGCATTACTCGGGCGCTCCGGCCTCAGATACCCGGCGCGCTGCCGCCGCTCCCGCTCCGCCTTACACCGGGGGCAGCGCTTCCCTTCGTTGCGGTTGACGACCGCTTCGTCGGGGCAATCTTGAAAGTGCTCCGGTCCCGGACACGGCTTCATGTTCGGCGGCGGCTTCGCCTTCGGTTGCCGCCTTGCCACAGGCGGCGGCGGGGTGGGCGGTCGGGGCGGAGCCAACGCGCTACCGGCGACCTCCTGCCGACAGGCGGCGCAGAGCCTCCGCGTCTCGTCGATGAGCGCCCCGCAACCCTCGTCGCCCGGACCGGGGCAGCGCCGGAGCGGAGCGAACTTCGCACTCACGGCGCCTCCGCCTCCTCGGTGCTGTCCTCGCCCTCGTAGGACTTATCCGTCATTGGGTCGTAGACGTTGTGCCAGCCGTCCTCGCCGACGCAGATCGGGCGACCCGACACGCCCCAGCGCCAGCCGTACTCCTCCCAATGCTTCGGGAACCGGGGTTGAAGTTGCCGATGGAGCAGCCAACCGTGTTGGGCCATGACCACCGTGGGTCCGTGGAGGCTCGCGATCCTGACCGCGTTCGGTGCGTCGCCCTCGGCGCGCTCGGAGTCAAGCTCCTCCCAGAACTCGTCTTCGTCCGGAACGGCGCCCCAAGAGAGGACGGGTCCGAGATGGCCGGGGTCTTCGCCTTCCCTTGCGTCTTCGATCAGCCACCAACCGGCATCGGCGGGTGTCCATTCGTACCTCACGAGTTACTACCTCCTTTGTTTGTTGCCGTATCGCCTCGGCCACTTACCGGCATACGCGGGAGTCCTAAAGGACTCTCTCCGGCTGTATGCGGTGCGCTGATGGCCATCTGTATGCGGTGATTTCTGCGGTCTGTATGCGGTCGCCGCGTCACGATTTCTCCACCAACTCTCGCCCCGCCTTCGTGACCCGGTAGCGAGCCTCCTTGCTCTCGCCCGTACCTGCCATAAACCCCTTCTCTACAAGGGATTTACGCTTCTTCTGCGCGCCGTTCCGAGTCAATTCCCAGCACTCCATTAGGTCTTCGGTCGCGAGGTCAGCACCGCCGAATTGGACCGCAGAATTGACCGCCTTCCGGTCCGCCTTCGTACCGCATACTTGGACCGCAGAATCCCCCTCCTCGCCTGTATGCGGTCGAGCAGGCGGGAACGGCTCCGTCATCACGAGGCTCCCCGGTGGGCGCCCGTCCGCGTACTCATTCATGTCGAAGACGGCCGGGAGGCGAACCCACTTGAAGTCGATCTGGACCTCGTGCGGAGGCTCATCCTCCTTCGACCGGTCCATCTTGAGCCAGACGGAAAGAGGGGTGTTGTCCGGCGTCTCGCCCTTCTTCCGGTAGGCGCGCACCATCCCAAAGGTGGACGCTCGGAATGCTGCACTCCCACGCTCACGCGTCTTGTTGCCGACCGGCGTGTGGTGGATAACGAGGACCGCCGTATGGAGGACTTTCCGAATCTCCTCGACGCCCTCGACGAACTGGCCCATCTCCTTCGGGTTGCTCTCGTCGCCGGTGAAGTTCCGCGCCAGCGTGTCGATAACCACGAGGTCTGGCCCGTCGTTGAATCCACGAGCGATCAGCTGCTTCTCGATTTCAGCGCGCCAGGCGGCCACGGAACCCGGCTCCTCGATCGGGACCGATTCCTTCACGGCGAAGAAGCTCGGCAACGACGGGATTTTGTTCTCGACCATCCAGGCCGCGACCCGCGACTTCAGGCCGGTGATGCCCTCGGCGACGACGTAGACGACGACCCGACCTTCGGACGCGAGTCGAAGACCCCACTCCAACGCGATGAACGACTTGAATGTTCCGCCCTCGCCGTATAACCCAGTGAACTGCTCCTCGCCGAGCCAATGCGGGATGAGCCAACGGACCGAAGGGAACTGACCCAACTCGTCCGCGCTGTAGATCGTCCAGTTGTAGTCCGACTCTTCGACAGGCCGCGCATCCTTGATGATCGGGTAGGTGGCGGGGTCGTCGGCGTCGGGAGCGTTGGTGACGTCGTACTCAAGGACCCCATTTCGGAATGCCCCGATCTGGCCTGGCGGGAAGCTCCCGTTGCTCTCCGCCTTCGCCCGCCGACGCGCCTGTGGCTTCTTGGCGGCGCTCACGATGCGTCTCGATCGCGGTAGGGGCGGAGACGCCGGTACAACGTGTCATCGCTCGGCAGCGTCTTGCCATCGCCAAGCGACGACAGAACGTCGCGGAGGTCGGCGTCCGGCGTCTCGATCCAGCGCTTCTCCAAGAGCCAGAGGATGCGAGGGATGCGTGAGTACGGTGCGCCAACACCGTTACCGTTTGAATGGCTAGAGGGAGCGCGCTTGCTCCGGCCCTTAGCCTGAGTAGTCATCACTGACCTTTTCCTTTCCAGATTCGGCCACCGATCCGCCCCGGCAACCGTTTCTAGTTCGATTGGTTACGGGGCGGGCCTCGGGGTGAATCCGAAGCCAGCGATATTTAGGTACTGCCAGGAAGTGTACTGCGCACCCGATTAATTACTCGGTCGCCGGGTACGCTTCTGAGTAAGCCTGAATGGTCGCCGACCTTCGACCTCATCCGGCCCGCCGACGAAACTTTGACTCGTCGGCCTTCTTCCACGGTTCGGAGCCTCGTCTTGGTTCATCACCCAGGGCGGGGCTTCAACCGTTTCCGGTGGTCCACCAGCGGGGTTCAGTAGGGGTTCCCGCGCCCTTCCCTGCCGGTCCGTCGCCAGCGCCCACCAGCGCCCCCGCCTGTGGCTTCTCCTGGCCCGCTACCGGCCACAGCCCGCCCCGATCGGGATGGGCGGAAAGGCATCCTCCTCAAAAATCCGGTAGGGGAAACCCATGCGCCCTGACGTGGCGGCGGCGTTCGACCGACTGGCCGCCACGGCTGCACACGCGGGGATCGCGCTGGTCATCAACTCCGCCTACCGATCCGACGCCGAGCAGGCTCGGCTCTTCGCTCAGCACCCCGATCCCCGCTGGGTGGCGCCGCCGGGCCAGTCGCTCCACCGCTGTGCCACCGAGCTCGACCTCGGGCCGGCGGGCGCCTACGGTTGGCTGGCCGCAAACGCGCCGCGCTTCGGGTTCGTCAAACGCTATTCCTGGGAGCCATGGCACTTCGGCTACGCTCGGGGCCCGGCTCCGTGTTCCCCTGCCGGGAACGCCGTCGGACAGTCCCCGGACGGCGACGCTGGGGGTAGCGGCTTGCAGGACTTCGTTCCTGCCAGGTATCGCGACCCGATCCTTCGCGCGGCGGCGCGCTGGAACGTCTCCGCCGGGCTGCTCGCGGCCCAGCTGATGGCGGAGTCCAACTTCAACCCCTTCGCCGTCTCGGGCGCCGGCGCGCAGGGGATCGCCCAGTTCATCCCCGCGACCGCGCGCGCCTACGGCCTTCGCAACCCGTTCGATGCGCCGGCGGCGATCGACGCCCAGGCCCACCTGATGTCCGACCTGCTGCGCCAGTTCGGCTCCGTGTCGCTCGCGCTCGCCGCCTACAACGCCGGGCCCGGCGCGGTGGCCGCCTGCCACTGCGTGCCACAGATTCCCGAGACCCAGGCCTACGTCGCTCGGATCCTCGGCCTGATGGGCGGCGCGGGCGAGCTGCTCGCGCCGACGCTCGAGGTGCGGCTGGTGGACTGAGCCGGCGCGCGGCCTGCCCACCTCCGACGGTCTTCGCATGGCGGGTCACCTCGCCGACCTCCTGATCGGCCGGGCGAACCTAACACCGCGCTCCATGAACTGGGTCATTTCGCGTCCGTCCTCCGGACACCATCGGACGCGCTTCGCGGCGAGCTAAGCTCTCCGCGCGATGGAGCCGGTCCAGGTCGAGGGGGTGGAGCAGCTCAAGGAGCTCGTCGGTCGCGAGCTCGGCCCGACCGACTGGGTCGAGATCACCCAGGAGGACGTCGACAAGTTCGCCGAGGTCTCGCGCGACGACCAGTGGATCCACGTCGACCGCGAGCGCGCCGCCGCGGAGAGCCCCTACGGGACGACGGTCGCGCACGGGAACCTGACCCTGTCGCTCCTCGATCACTTCCGGCCGCAGCTGATCCAGAACCGCGGCGTGAAGATGGGCATCAACTACGGCTTCAACAAGGTCCGGTTCCCAGCCGCCGTCCCGACCGGGACGCGGGTTCGAGCGCGGGCCGAGCTCCTCTCGGTTGAGGAGCTCGGCGACGGCTGGTGGCACGTGGTCACCAAGTTCACCGTCGAGGGCGAGGGCCAGGACAAGCCGGTTTGCGTCGCCGAGGCGGTCGGCCGAGCGCTGATCGGCTGAGTTGCTCCTACTTGACCGTGAGGGTCCCCACCATGCCGGCTTGGCGATGGCTGTCGACGCTGCAGAAGAAGGTGTACTTCCCCGCTTTCAGGCCGCTGAGGGCAAGCGTGCTGGAGCTGTTGGTGATCGGGTCTGTGCACCCCAGCTGCTTTCCGCTGGAGTCTTCGACGCAGACGTCGTGCGGCAGGGAGGTTGACGGATTGTTGAAGTCGATCGTCGCGTTCCCTGGCTTGGCCGAAAGGGATTTCGTGTCATAGGCGATGTTCGTTGGATCCGCGGCGAGCTTGATCGTCTGCCCGCCGCCAGCGGCCGCCGTGGTCGAGGTGGTCGAGCTCGCCGCCGTTGTGCTGGTGCTGCTGCTATCGCTGCTCCCGCAGGCCGCGAGGGCCAGAGCGGCAGCGGCGCCAAGCGCCACGAGTACGAGCTTTCTCATCGACGGTCCCCTTTCGAGCTTGGTCTCGGCGAGTCTATAGCCGACCGCCTCAACGTCCGGTGAACGTCGCCTCCCGTCCCTCGACGAATGCCGTGACGCCCTCGCGGAGGTCCTCGGTCGCCATGCTGTCGGCGATCCCGTGCCGCTCGAGCTGCAGGTGGTCGGCGAGCGTGTTGTCGAGGCTCGCGGCCACCAGGCGCTTCGACATCCGAACGTAGTGGGGTGCCTTCGCGGCGAGCTTCTCCGCCTTCTCCTGGGCGCGATCCATCAAGGCATCCGCGGGCACGATCTCCGCCACGATGCCCATCTCGTGGGCTTGCTCGGCGCTCAGCAACGGATCGTTGAGCAGGAGCTCGGTCGCCCGGGCGGGCCCGACCATCCGGGGAAGGAAGTAGGTCATGCCGCCATCGGGGGACGCCCCGATCCGCCCGTACGCGCACACGAACGCCGCCTCCTCCGACGCAATCCGCGTGTCGCACATCAGCGCCAGCGAGAAGCCGGCCCCCGCCGCGACGCCGTTCACCGCGGCGATCACCGGATACGGGATGCGCCGGAAGTCGACGATCGCTTGGTGCAGGACGTCGGCGCCCCGTCGGACCTCCGCGGACAGGTCGGGGCCGGACTCCTCGAGCCCTCGCTTGAACCAGTTCACGTCGCCCCCGGACGAGAAGGCGCGCCCGGCCCCCGTGACGATTAGGCCCCGCAGCGGGGCCCGATCGGCGAGCCAGGCGGCGGCAACGACCAGCTCGCCGATCAGCTCCGGGCTCATGGCGTTCAGCACCTCTGGACGATCGAGCGTCAGCGTGCCGATCTCGTCGTCGATCTCGAGACGGAGGGTCTTCAGCTCGGGTGGGCTGGGGGCGGTGGCGGTGGTCATGCTTGCTCCTGGCTGTCGATTGGCCGGCTGGCCAGCAGCCTAACCTTGTTCACATGCCCAAGAGACGGACAGGCCAAGATCCGGACATGACCGGGATCGAGAACGAGGCGACCGCCGACCCTGCCGCGCCCGGACGCGAAGCGGAGGAGGCGACCGCCGACCCTGCCGCGCCCGGACGCGAAGCGGAGGAGGCGGCAGGCCTAGATTCCCAGCGCCGGCGCCTCCCCGACCAGCCGGGCGTCTATCTGTTCAAGGACGCCGAAGGCGGCGTCCTCTACGTGGGCAAGGCGGTCTCGATCCGCAAGCGCGTCGCCTCCCACTTCTCCGGGCCCCACCGCGGCGGGCTCGAGTTCATCGGGCAGGTCGCCTCGATCGACTTCCTGGTGACGGAGACCGAGGCGGAGGCGCTGCTGGCCGAGCAGCAGTTCATCAAGCGCCACCGTCCCCGGTTCAACATCCGGCTTCGGGACGACAAGTCGTACCCATACATCGGCGTCAGCCTCGACGAGGAGTTCCCGCGCGTCTACTTCACGCGCGAGCGCCATCGCTCGGCCCGCGTTTACTTTGGGCCGTTCTCGAGCGCCCGCCGGGTTCGCGAGACGCTGGACCTGCTCGGCAAGCTCTTCCAGTACCGCACCTGCGAGGGCCCGGAGCCGGGACGCCGGTCCGGGGTGCCGTGCCTCGACTACTACATCAAGCGGTGCCAGGCTCCGTGCGTCGGCTACATCGACCGCGAGGAGTACCGGCGAAACATCGAGGCGATCGTGGACTTCCTGTCCGGCCGGTACCGCGACGTCGAGCGGGACCTCGAGCGCAAGATGGCCGAGGCGGCGGGAGAAGAGGAGTACGAGCGGGCGGCGATCTACCGCGACCGTCTGGAGGCCGTGCGCTCGCTCATGCAGCGCCGAAGCGTCGCGGGAGAGGCGCTCGACAGCGCGGATCTGATCGCAGTCGCGGTCGAGGGGAACGGCGCCAACGCGCAGGTCTTCCAGGTTCGCGACGGGGTGCTCGCCGAGCGCCACGGCTTCTATCTCGCGAACGAGGGCGAGCGAGGCGAGGCCGAGGTGACCGAGGAGTTCGTCGCGCAGTACTACTCGGCCGTGCCGGCGGTCCCCCGGCTGGTGGTCGTCGGCCCCGCGCTGCGCGACCGGGCCGACCTCCTCGCGGAGGCCCTGTCCGCAAGGCGCGGCGGGCCTGTGGAGGTACGGGCGGCCGAGCGCGGCGACAAGCGTCGGCTCCGCGAGTTGGCGGAGCGCAACGCGCGGCTCGCCCTGGCTCAGGACAAGCTCCGGGCGGAGAGGCGGCGACAGCAGCGGGTGGACGCGCTGGCCGCGTTGCAGGAGGCGCTGGAGCTCGACTCGCTGCCGGTTCGGATCGAGGGGTTCGACATCTCGAACCTCGGTCCCGAGCACACGGTGGCCTCGATGGTCGTGTTCGAGGCCGGGGCGCCCAAGAAGGCGGACTACCGACGGTTCAAGGTGCGCGACGTCGGCGCTAGCCCGGAGCGCGGAGGACCGAATGATTTTGCGTCGGTCGAGGAGGTGCTGAGGCGACGGGCCGCTCGACTGCTCGAGCAGGCCGATCGCTCTCCGCACGACGCCGAGCGCGACGAGAGCTTCGCCGCGCTCCCGGACCTGATCGTGATCGACGGTGGCAAGGGCCAGCTGTCGGCGGGGATGCGGGCCCTGGAGCCGCTCGCCGAGCGCGGTACGGCGGTGATTGGGCTGGCGAAGCGACTGGAGGAGGTGTTCGTGCCCGGGCGCTCGAGCCCGCTGGCGATTTCGGAGGACTCCGAGGCGCTGCGGCTCCTGAAGCGGGTCCGGGACGAGGCCCACCGGTTCGCGCTCGACTTCCACCGGCAGCGGCGCGACCAGTCGATGACGCACTCGCTGCTTGACGAGCTCCCCGGGGTCGGCCCGGTTCGCAAGCGAGCCCTCCTCAGCCACTTCGGATCGCCTGAGCGCCTGGTCGGCGCCAGCCGCGAGGAGCTCGAGGCCGTTCCCGGGATCCCCGGAAAGCTGGCGCGCCAGATACACCGGCAGCTGCACAAGGCGGGCCGATGAAGGAGACGGGCGATTCAGGCGACGGCGGGCACGGGCGGCGAGATGTCGACCTGGTGGTGATCACCGGCTACTCCGGCGCCGGGAAGTCGGAGGCGATTGCCGCCTTCGAGGACGGCGGCTACTTCTGCGTGGACAACCTCCCACCGAGGATGATCGGCTCGCTCGGCGAGTTGTTTCGCCACGAGGGGAGCGGGGTTCGCCGGGCTGCGATCGTGTCCGACGTGCGCGGCGGCGAGTACTTCGACGAGCTGGTGGAGGTCCTCGTCCAGCTGACGGACTCCGGGCTCGACCCCACGGTGCTCTTCCTGGAGGCCGACGAGGCCACCCTGCTCGACCGTTTCAAGGAGACTCGACGTCGACACCCGCTGGCGCCCGACGGCCGGGTGCTCGATGGGATTCGCGCGGAGCGCGAGGTGCTGGGCCGGCTTCGGGAGGCCGCCGACGTCGTCATGGACACCAGTGGCCTGACTGGCGCGATGCTCCGCCGGCGCGTCGTGACGGAGCTGCTGGGGCCCAAGGGCGCCCGCGGCAAGCTCGCCGCGACGATCATCACCTTCGGCTTCAAGAACGGCCCCCCGCGTGAAGCGGACCTCGTGCTCGACGTCCGCTTCCTGCCTAACCCGCACTACCGGGAGGATCTGCGACCGCTCACCGGGCTCGACAGCAAGGTGGTCGACTACGTCGAGGCGGGCGAGCTGGCCAGCGAGTTCTACGCGCGGCTGTTCCCGATGCTCGACTTCCTGTTGCCCGCCTACGTCACGGAGGGGAAGACGCATTTGACGATCGGGATCGGGTGCACAGGCGGGCGGCACCGGTCGCTGACCGTCGCGCAGCGGATCGCCGAGCATCTCTCAGACCACGATGACGTCTCGCTGCGCGTGGTCCACCGCGACGTCGAGCTCGACTGAGCGGACGCCGGGGGGCGCGCGGCGCCGGCCGCTCGCCTCAGTGGGTGAACCGCTTGAAGGCTCGCCAGGCGGGCTTGGGCTTGCCGCTGTGCTTCAGCAGCCCCGCGGAGCTGCAGAAGCTGCAGCCGCCGCGGCTGGCCGGCGGGTCACGGAAGTCGAACCAGATCAGGCGCTTCACGTGCCAGGCCCGTCGATGGTGGACGATGAGCCGGAACGACTTCCGAAGCATCCGCTTCTGGCCCTTCGGCCCCTTGTTC
This sequence comes from Solirubrobacterales bacterium, assembly GCA_050697075.1. Classification (GTDB taxonomy): domain Bacteria; phylum Actinomycetota; class Thermoleophilia; order Solirubrobacterales; family 70-9; genus AC-56. Next base: position 45,726 of record JBOGZC010000008.1, read on the forward strand.
AGTCCGAAGCGGTCCGGGTGGTGCGAGCCCCAGCCGAGCTCCGTGATCCACACAGGGGTCCGCTTGTCGCCATGGCGCTTCATCACGCCGCGGATCCGCGTGATCTTGCGGCCCACCTGGCCGACCTGGGGCGCGTAGGGATTGACGGCGACCGCGTCGAACGAGGCCTTGATCTGATGCGCCGCGTAGAACCGGTTGAGGAACTTCTTGTCCGACGGCCGGCCCCGGCCCGACATCCCCGCCAGGACCACGTTCGCACGAGGGTTCGCGCCCGCGATCGCGCGGTGCGCGCTGCGTACCAGCGTTGCGTACTGAGGCACCGAGGGATGGGGCGCGAAGAACTTCTTCAAGTTCGGCTCGTTCCAGATCTGCCAGTCGTGGATGGGCAGTGCCGCCTTGCCTGGATGCTGCCGGGGGTAGAGCCCCGGCGCGGTCCAGTAGACACCGCCGTTCCCGTAGCGCTTCACCGCCTGGGCCAGGAACTTCCGCCACGTCTTGAGCTTCTTCGGCGAGTGGACCGGCGGGACGCTGGGGTCACGGGCGATGTAACGAGGCGATCCGTAGACGACCGGCAGCATCGCGATGCCCTTGCTCGCGAGTCCGCCCACAACCCGGTCGAGGCCGGCCCAGTTGAACTGGCCCCTGCGCGGCTCGACCCCGGGCCAGTAGAGCAACCTGCGAACGGTCCCCACGTGACCTTTGTCCAAACGCTGCAGGTCCCGGTGCGAGAGCCCCGTGGCGGCGTCGTGGACGCCGTAGAAGCCTCCGCCGGCGAGCGCCGGGGCGGCCCCCTGCGTCGCGAAGGCGACCAGGATGGCGACCAGGGCAAGTGTCCGGGCTCGGTGCATCAGCCAGTGAGGTGTGGGGTCCCGCCTCGACGACGTCAGCCGTCGGACGAGGCCAAAGATACAGATTGGGCCGCTCCGCCTGCGCGGCGGCCCCGGGTCGCACGCCCCACGCGCGGCGCCGCGCGGCGCAGGGCCTAGGCCGGGCCGTCCATACAATCATCCGTCGTGGCCGAGCCCGTGATCAGAGCCCGCGGCCTGCACAAGGCCTACGGCGATCTAGAGGCGGTTCGGGGCATCGACCTCGAGGTCGCCGGCCGCGAGGTCTTCGCCTTCCTGGGGCCCAACGGGGCCGGCAAGACGACCACCGTCGAGATCCTGGAGGGCTACCTGGGGCGGAGCGCCGGAGAGGTGACGGTGCTCGGCCTCGACCCCGCCGACGCGGGCCGCCAGTGGCGCCAACGAATCGGGATCGTGCTCCAGCAGTGCAACATGCAGCCGGAGCTCACCGTCCGCGAGTCGCTCGAGCTCTACGCCGGCTACTACGAGGCGCCGCGCACGGTTTCCGAGACGATCGAGCTCGTGGGCCTGGAGGACGTCGCCGACCAGCGTGCCGGGCGCCTGTCCGGAGGTCAGCAGCGTCGCCTGGACGTGGCGCTCGCGCTGGTCGGCGACCCGGAGCTCCTGTTCCTCGATGAGCCGACCACCGGGTTCGACCCCTCGGCGCGGCGGCAGGCCTGGGAGGTGATCGCGAGCCTCAGGGACCTCGGCAAGACGGTCTTCCTGACCACCCACTACATGGACGAGGCGCAGGCGCTGGCCGATCGCGTCGCGATCATCGCCGGCGGGGAGATCGTCGCCGAAGGCGCGCCCGACGAGTTGGCCGGCCGGGGCGGCGGGGCCTCCTCGATCAGCTTCACGCTGCCGGTGGGGGTCGTCGCGGGCGACCTCCCCAGCGAGGTGACGGCGGCGATCGGCGAGGGCCGGCGGCTTCCCAACGGCGAGGTGGCGCTCCAAACCGAGGAGCCAGTGGCGATCCTGAACGCGCTGACCGGCTGGGCGCTCGCGCGCGATCTGCGGCTGGCCGATCTGGAGGTCCGCCGCCCGAGTCTCGAGGACGTGTACCTGGAGCTGACCGAATGAACGGGTTCGCGCTCGCCCTGCATCAGTTCCGTTACGACCAGAAGATCTTCTGGCGAAACCCGGCCTCGGTGTTCTTCACCGTGATGTTCCCGGTGATGTTCCTCGTGCTGCTCGGCGTGATCGTCAACGGCCAAACGATCCACGCGCAGGGCGGAATCGACGCGACCACCTATTTCGTTCCGGCCGTCATCACGCTCGCCCTCGTCTCGGCGACGATGGTCAACCTGGCGATGAACCTGACCATCCTGCGCGAGGGCGGGGTGCTCAAGCGCTTGCGCGGAACGCCGCTGCCGGGGTGGGTGTTCATCGCGGGACGGATCGGCAACGCCTTCGTCACCGCCCTGTTGATGTTCGTGCTGGTGACGGCCCTGGGGCGCGTCCTCTTCGACGTGCCCGTCCCCTGGTCGAGGCTCGCTCCGCTGATCGTGGTGCTCGCCGTCAGCTCGGCGTCGTTCTGTGCCCTCGGTGTTGCCCTGACGACGATCATCCCCTCGCGCGAGGCGGCTCCCGCGATCACCAACCTCGTCGTCTTCCCACTCTATTTCCTCTCGGGCGTCTTCATCCCGGAGAGCGAAATCCCGAGCGGCGTCCTGCACGTCGCCGATGTGTTCCCGATCCGCCACCTCTTCGATGCGCTGCTGGCCGGCTTCGATCCGGCCACCGCCAGCGCGGGCTCCGAGCTGGGCCAGCTCTGGGTGGTGGCCGCGTGGGGGCTGCTCGGGTTCGTCGTCGCGCTGCGGCGATTCCGGTGGGAACCGCGCCGATAGGCTTGAGTCGTGATTCACCACGTCAGCGTCGAGGTCTCCGACCTCGAGCGGAGCGGCCGCTTTTACGACTCGCTGCTCGGCCCCCTTGGGTGGCGGCGCCAGATCGACACCTCCGAGGTCGTGGGCTGGGGGATCGTGAAGCCCGTGTTCTTCGCTTCGAATCGCGGCCGAGGGGCACCGGGGGGCGGCCACGTCTGCTTCTCGGCAAGCGGCATCTCGGCGGTCAGGGCCGCTTGGGAGGGCGGCGTTGCCGCCGGGGGGAGCGACGACGGACCGCCTGGCAACCGCCCTCAGTATGGTCCGACCTACTACTCGGCGTACCTCCGCGACCCCGACGGCCATCGGGTTGAGGTGGCGGTGGGCACCGACTGAGCGAGCAGCGATCGACAAGGAGGGACCAGGTAGATGGCGGCAGTGAGAGTTGGTATCAACGGGTTCGGGAGGATCGGGCGAAACCTGTTTCGCGCTGCCCACCAGTCGGGCGCAGAGCTCGAGTTCTGCGCGGTCAACGACATCACCGACCCCGCCACGCTCGCCCATCTGCTCACCTACGACTCGATCTACGGGCGCTTTCCGAGTGTGGTGGAGGCGCGCGAGGACGCGATCGCGGTCGACGGCCGCGAGATCAAGGTGCTCGCCGAGCGGGATCCCGGCGACCTTCCGTGGGCCGACCTGGGGGTCGACGTCGTGATCGAGTCCACGGGCCTGTTCACCAAGCGGGCCGACGCCGCCAAGCACCTCGACGCGGGGGCCAAGAAGGTGATCATCTCCGCCCCCGCGACCGAGCCCGACGTCACCGTCGCGCTGGGCGTCAACTTCGACGACGCGTACGACCCCGACCAGCACCAGATCATCTCGAACGCATCGTGCACGACGAACTGCCTCGCGCCCGTCGCCAAGGTGCTGCACGAGTCGGTCGGGATCGAGCGCGGCCTGATGACCACGATCCACGCGTATACGGCCGACCAGCGCCTCCAGGACATGCCGCACAAGGATCTGCGCCGCGCGAGAGCGGCGGCGGTCAACCTGATCCCGACGACGACGGGCGCCGCCCGCGCCGTCGGCCTGGTGCTCCCCGAGCTCGACGGCAAGCTGAACGGGATCGCGGTCCGCGCGCCGGTCGCGACGGGCTCGGTCGTCGACCTGGTCTGCGAGGTCTCGCGCGAGACGGCGATCGACGAGCTGAACGGCCGGATGAAGGAGGCGGCCGAGGGGCCGCTCGCCGGGATCCTCCGTTACACCACCGACCCGATCGTCTCCACGGACGTCATCTCCGATCCCCACTCGTCGATCTTCGACGCCGAGCAGACGATGGTCATCGACGGGCGGATGGTCAAGGTGGTCGCCTGGTACGACAACGAGTGGGGCTACTCGAACCGCTGCGTCGAGCTCGCGGCCAAGGTGCTCGAGCCGAGGCCCGCCGCGGTCGGCACCGCTTGAGCTTCCCCAAGGCGAGCGTTCGCGAGGCGCCGGTCGACGGCCGGCGGGTTCTCGTGCGGGTGGACTTCAACGTGCCGCTGACCGATGGCGAGGTGGCCGACGACGCGCGGATTCAAGCCGCGCTGCCCACGATCGAGCTGTTACGGGAGCGCGGGGCCGCCGTGATCCTCGTCTCGCACCTGGACCGGCCCAAGGGCCCCGATCCGGCCCTTTCGATGGCGCCGGTGGCCGCCCGCCTTCAGCAGCTGCTCGGAACCGACGTCCGGCTGGCGCCGGCGGTGGTCGGCCCGGAGGTGGAGCAACTCGCCGCGAGCCTTGGCCCTGGCGAGGTGCTGATGCTCGAGAACAGCCGCTTTGAGCCCGGCGAGACCGCCAACGATCCCGAGCTCGCGCGGGGCCTCGCCGCGCTCGCGGACGTCTACGTCGACGATGCATTCGGCGCAGCCCATCGCGCCCACGCCACCACTGAGGGCGTGGCGCGGCTTCTTCCGGCCTACGCAGGCCTGCTCCTGGAGCGCGAGGTCAGGGAGTTGATCGCGGTCCGAGACGATCCGGCGCGACCGCTTTGCGTGATCCTGGGTGGCGCCAAGGTGAGCGGGAAGGTGGGGGTGATCGACCGGTTTCTCGACACCGCCGATGCGATCCTGATCGGTGGCGCCATGTGCTTCAGCTTCTTTTCGGCCAAGGGAATCGCAACAGGCGATTCCCTGGTGGAGGAGCAAGGCGTCGAGCTCGCCGGCCAGGTGCTGCGGCGGGCGACGGAGTCTTCCTGCGACCTCGTTCTGCCGGTCGATCTGGTGGCCGGGCGGTCGTTCGAAGCGGAGACCGAGGTGCGCCAGCTCGACGGGGTCGAGGTTCCTGCTGGGTGGATGGGCCTCGACATCGGGCCTCGCACCGCCTCCGGGTACGCGCAGCACGCGGCGCGCGCGGGGACGGTGTTCTGGAACGGGCCGATGGGGGCCTTCGAGCTCGAGCCGTTCGCCGCCGGCACCCGGGTCGTCGCCGAGGCGGTGGCCGCGTCACCGGCCACGACCGTCGTGGGCGGCGGCGACTCGGCCGCCGCGCTCCACGCCTTTGGGCTTGCGGACCGGGTCGACTGGCTCTCCACCGGTGGTGGGGCCTCGCTGAAGCTGATGGAGGGTGAGGAGCTCCCCGGGGTGGAGGCGTTGATGGACGCCGACCAAGTGGGCAGCCGGCCCTAGCCGAGCGGAGACCTGCAGATGCCAGCCCGCACGCCGATCGTCGCCGCCAACTGGAAGATGCACAAGACGGTGGCGGAGACCGAGGCCTTCCTCGATCGCTTCCTCGGCGGCATCGAGCAGCTCGAAGGGGTGGAGCTCTTCGTCTGTCCGCCGTTCCCGTCGCTTCCGGCGGCCACCGAGCGCTGTCGGCGATCCCGCGTGATGGTGGCAGCGCAGAACATGCATGCCGAGCCGCACGGAGCCTTCACGGGGGAGGTGTCCGCGCCGATGCTCCTCGAGCTGGGCGTCGACGGGGTGATCCTCGGCCACTCGGAGCGCCGCGCCATGTTCGCGGAGACCGACGAGGCCCTCGCGTCCAAGGTCCCGGCTGCACTGGGCGCCGGGCTGACCCCGATCCTCTGCGTCGGCGAGACGGAGGCCGAGCGCGACGCCGACCGGACCGAGGCCGTGCTCGGCCGCCAGGTCGAGGCCGACCTGGCGGAGGTTGACGACGACCGGCTGGCGGACGTGGTGATCGCGTATGAGCCCGTATGGGCGATCGGGACCGGCCGCAACGCGACTCCCGAGCAGGCCGCCGAGGCGGTCGCGTTCATCAGGTCCCTGGTCGCCGCGCGCGACGAGCACGCGGGTGGATCGACTCGCATTCTCTACGGCGGCTCAGTCAAGCCGGGCAATGCAGCCGAGCTCCTCGCCGCCGAGACGATCGACGGGGCGCTCGTCGGGGGCGCGAGCCTCAGACCGGGCGATTTCGAAGAAATCGCCCTTGCAGCCGCCGACTCCTCGGCTTCGCCTGCGGAGTCGTCGGGTTCGGGCGCGGACGGGGCGGCAGGGTCACAGTCGTGAACCGCGACTTCGTCGCTAGCGCCAACGATCTTCCCGAAGGTCCAAACAGGCTTCCCGTGCCCTCGCTCGCGCTGGTCGTTCTCGATGGCTGGGGCCTGGCTCCGGATGGCCCGGGCAATGCGATCTCCCAGGCGTCCACGCCCGTGTTCGACGAGCTCTGGTCGCGCTACCCGCACACGACCCTGTCGGCGTGCGGGCGCGACGTCGGCTTGCCCGAGGGGCAGATGGGCAACTCCGAGGTCGGTCACCTGAACCTCGGCGCGGGGTCGATCGTGAAGCAGGACCTCACCCGGATCGATGATGCGATCGCCGACGGCAGCTTCTTCGAGAACCCGGTGCTGAAGGCGGCCTGCGAGGCGGCGCGCACCGGCCCCCGGGGACGGCTGCATCTGATGGGGCTCGTCTCGGACGGCGGCGTCCACTCCGGCTGGGAGCACATCGAGGCGTGCATCGAGCTCGCCGCGGACGAGGGCGTTCCGGACCTCGTCATCCATGCGTTCACTGACGGGCGCGACACCCAACCGACGGCTGGCGCCGGCTACATCCGCGAGCTCGAGCGCTGGCTGCGCCACGCCGGGCGAATCGGGACGGTCAGCGGCCGCTACTTCGCCATGGACCGAGACCGCCGCTGGGACCGGACCAAGCTCGCCTACGACGCCATCGTTCGCGCCGAGGGCCGCCACGCCGCCACCGCGGTGGAGGCGGTGGAGCACTCCTACCGGGAGGATCAGACCGACGAGTTCATTCGCCCGACCGTGATCGGCGACTACGACGGCGTCGCCGACGGCGACGCGGTGCTGCACTTCAACTTCAGGCCCGATCGCACCCGCCAGCTCGTTCGTGCGCTCGCCGAGCCCGGATTCGACGAGTTCCCCCGTGGGACCGCCCCTGAGGTGAAGCTGACCACGTTGACCGAGTTCCAGAAGGGCTGGGCCTACCCCGTGGCGTTTGCACCGAGGGCGCCGGGCGCGACGCTGGCCGAGACGATCGCCCGCAGTGGCGGCCGGCAGCTCCACGTCGCCGAGACCGAGAAGTACGCCCACGTCACCTACTTCTTCAACGGCGGTCGCGAGGCCGAGTGGGAGGGAGAGGAGCGGCGGCTGGTGCCCTCGGTGCGCGACGTGCCGACCTACGACCACAAGCCGGAGATGAGCGCCCGCAGGGCCGCGGAGGCGTTCCGAGGGGGCTGGGAGGAGGACGGCTATCGCTTCGCGATCATCAACTTCGCGAATCCCGACATGGTCGGCCACACCGGCGTCATCGCGGCCGCGGTCGCCGCCGTCGAGACCGTCGACGGCTGCCTCGCCGAGGTGGTCTCGGCCGTTCATCGGTCGGGCGGTGCGTGTGTGGTCACCGCCGACCATGGCAACGCGGACAACATGCTCGAGCCGGACGGCTCGCCGAACACCGCCCACTCCACCAACCCGGTTCCGCTGATCACCACGGTGGCGGGCCTGTCGCTCCGCGACGGCGGGATCCTCGCGGATGTTGCGCCGACGGCGCTGGCCCTGCTCGGCATCGAGCAGCCGCCCGAGATGACCGCGCATTCCCTCATCGCCTCCGACGGTGGACGGGGAGGCGCAGGAGAGCTAGCCCCCTGATGCGTATCCGGTTCCGTCAGGTACGCGCCCTACGGTGCGCCGGTGGCCCGACCAGACTTCCCGCGCACGATCATGGAGTTCCAGGAGCGCTTCGCGACTGACGCCGCATGCCTCGACTACCTC
>JBOGZC010000009.1:0-53301 GCA_050697075.1 Solirubrobacterales bacterium
CCGCCACAAGGCGCTGCCTGCCTGGGTGGCGGGGCTCTCAGCGCTCGCCGCGGTGCTCCAGCCTCTCGGCCTGGGCACGGTGCTGACCGACAGCGGGGCCTTCGCCGCCTCAGGGGTGCTGGGGGGCTTCGTTCCCTTCCTGAGCTTCGTGATCGGATACCTGGCGATCAGCATCGGACTGATGCAGCGCTCCACGCCAGCCGCGTAGTGGCTGATCGCTCGCGGGAGTGAGCTACACGCTGCCGTTCTGAGGCAGCCTTCCTTGCTCGCGAGATACTGCGCGGACGATGTCGCAGGAGAACGTGGAGACCCTTCGCCGGCTGATCGATCTGTGGGCGGAGGGCCCGACCGACGTCCCAACCGACCTGGTCGCGCCCGCGATCGAGTTCATCTCGCCGCTCACCGGGCTGCGGGGCCGACCATATCGGGGCTACGACGATGCCCGCGAGTGGTTGCGCGACGTCCGCGAGCAGTTCGAGACATGGGAGTACACGGTTGATGAGCTTCGAGAGATGGGTGATGCAGTCCTTGCTTTCGGCAACGTCCACATGAAGGGTCGCGGCAGCGGCCTCGTCCTCGATCAGGACGGGGCCTGGCTGGCCCACTTCGCGCCCGACGGCCGCATCAGCCGGATGCAGGTCTTCTTCGACCGTGACGAAGCCCTCGAAGCCGTGGGGTTGTGGGAGTAGGCGATGTCACATGGACGACTGCCTAAACCTAGGTTGCTCTAGCCGTCATTGGCCCACGAAAGCGTTACCTACGCCTCAGTTCACGCAGATGGCGTAGATGACCGGGTGAATCGACGGACCACCGTCGTTGCGGACCCCGGTCCGCCAGCCATCCGGCGTAGCCCCGTTTCCGACTGTTTGCCCCCCCTTGACGGGAAACGAGCTAGAGATGACGCCGTCAATCGAGGTCGCGTCCGAGATTGCGCCGCCCGAGACCGCGCGTTTGCCCGACGGGCAGTTCACGGTACCTGCGCCAAACGCGTCGTTCACACCCAGATCCTTGAAGCGCGTCACGATCCGCAGCCCGCTCGCTTTCGCAGGGCCGGTGAGCTTCTGGTCGATCTGCTTGTTGGCGATCTGCTTGATCACGTTCTGTTCCTGCTTAGTGAAGACGCCAGCGGCGACCGCGGTCCCCACCACCGACATGCTCAACGCCAGGATCGCGACGATCATCGCCGGAGATGGCCGTTTCATTTCTGCTCCTTCGTGAATGAATGGATTGGCTGATGTCGAGTAACTGGGCGCGCCGAGTGGGGGAAGGCTCCCACGCGGTGGTGGGTCGGGTCAATACCTAGAACCACTCACCCGACACCGAGCCGACACACCCAGAAGGGCGGCGGGGCTGAGGGGGTCGCTCCGTAGCGCCACCTCACAACCTATGGCCCCCGCCCTCGCATCAAACGGCTCCAACAAGCCAGAAATAGCAGTTTTCTGGCTAGATCCCGTAGATCTCGGCGGCCCGGGCCCGAAGCTGGCGCACGTACGGCCCGACCTCGATCGGCCCGCCGACCACCCGCTCGACGAGCTCGGCGGGCAACAGCTTGGCTCCCTCGCGGTAGATGCGCTCGCGCAGCCAGTCGCGAAGCGGCTCGAGCTCCCCGGCCGCGATCTGAGCATCCAGATCGGGAAGGTCGACCGCGACGGAATCCCAGATCTGCGCGGCGATCAGGTTGCCCAGCGAGTAGGTCGGGAAGTATCCGAACGCGCCACCCGCCCAGTGGACGTCTTGGAGCACGCCCCTCGCGTCGTCGGGAACCTCGAGCCCCAGGTACTCGCTGACCCGGGCGTTCCAGGCGTCGGGGAGCTCGGCGGGCTGGATCCGCCCCTCGAACAGCTCGACCTCGAGCTCGAAGCGAAGCACGACATGCAGGTTGTAGGTGACCTGGTCGGCCTCGACGCGGATCAACGAGGGCTCGATCCGGTTCGCCGCGCGGTAGAGGTCCGCCACATCGAACCCCGCGAAGTGGTCGGCGAACAGCTCTCTGAGGCGCGGCAAGAGGAGCTCGAGGTATGGGCGTCCCCTTGCGACCCAGTTCTCCCAGAGGCGGCTCTGGGACTCGTGGAACCCCAGCGATGGCGCGGCGCAGAGCGGAGTTCGGTCCAGCTCCTCGCCGAACCCGTTCTCGTACATCGCGTGACCGGCCTCGTGGACCACCGACCACAGCGCGGTCCCGATGTAGCCGGGGTCGAACCGCGTGGTGATCCGAAGGTCGCCAGGCGAAATCGCGGTCGCGAACGGGTGGACGGTCGGATCGAGACGCCATGCATCGGCCGCTAGCGGCAGGCCCCGGACCACGTCTCGGGCCAGGGTCTCTTGGCCGCCGAGGTCGAACTCGCCGTGTAGGCACGAGTCGTCGACCTGGTCGCGTGCGACGACCTCGGCGACGAGGGGGCGGACCGCATCGCGGAGTTCACCCAGGATCTCGGCGAGCCGCGAGGTCTTCATCCCGGGCTCGAAGTCGTCGAGGAGCGCGTCGTAGGGATGCTCGAAGCCCCCGAAGCCGTCGAAGCACTCGATGTAGCGCCTTCGAAGCTCGATGTTTCGCGCCAGACGGGGCAGAAAGCCCGCGAAGTCGGAGCGCTCCCGGGCGCCGACCCAGGCGTGCTCGGCCAACGACGCGCTTCGGGTCATCTCGCCTCGCAGCTCGGCGGGGACCCGGCGAGCCTTCTCCCAGTCGCGGCGAGTGACCCTGACGAGGCTTGCGTCGGTCGAGTCATATGGAAGGCCGTCGATCTCTCCGGCCGCCGCCTCGATCAGGCCCCCGAGCTCGTCCGAAACGAGCTTCGCGTGGGCGATGCGAGCCAGGGTCGCGAGCTGCTCGGATCGCGCCTCGGCGCCCGCCGCGGGCATCATCGTGCGCTGGTCCCAGTCCAGAAGGCCCTCGGCGCGGCCCAGGTCGCTGATCTCCGCGAGCGCCTCGCGCAGTTCCTCCAGCTTGGTCGGCATGGGCGCACGTTATCCCGCCCCGACCCCGGGCATCGAGCACTCGGGTCGCGATCGACGACCAACGCTCGCTCGATCCTCAGCTCAGAGGTGGAACCTCCGGTGGTCCTGTCGGTGGCGGAGATCGGCCGGCGGCGGTTCGGCGGCGGCTTGCCCGGGCGAGGGTGCCGTGCCCGAGCCGACGAACATCCACGTCAGGACCGTCCCGATCGCGACCAACCCCACCAGAACCCAGTTCGAGCGCCCCAGCGCGACCGCGGCGCTATGGCTCCTGAGCAGGCTCTGGAACACGGCTCCGGTCGCGGCGAGCGCCAGAGCGCCGGCGAGCACCCGGTCCATCGCCAGGACCCCCGACGCGATGCCCGTCTTCTCGGCCGGCATCGCGGCCATCGCGGCGCTCGACATCGGCGCGTAGACCAACCCGAGGGAGACCCCGAACAAGAGGTATCCCGGCAGGACCCGTGCGTACCCGGAGGTGTCGGAGATCTGGGTCAGGAAGATCAGGCCGGCGAGCCCGGACAGCATCCCGGCGGTCATCAGCGCACGGGCCCCGAAGCGAGTGATCAACCTCCCCGCGAGCGGGGAGATGACGATCATCGGCGCGGTGACCGGCAGGATCAGCAGCCCGGTCGCGGTGGCCGAGTGGCCGAGCGCCCCCTCGAGGTACTGGGGTTGGAAGAAGATCAGGCTCCAGTAGGCCCCCACCAACGCGAAGGCGGCCGCGCTGGCGCCGAAGTAGGGCCCGTTTCGAAACAGCGCGAACTCGACGATCGGCTGGACGACCCGGTGCTCGACCACCCAGAAGGCGACCAGCAGCGCCAGGCCGACCGCAAGCAATCCGAGGGTTCGAGCCGAGCCCATGCCCCACTCCGTGGATTCGACCAGCGGCAGGACCACCGCGACCAGGCCGGCGGCCAGGATCACCAGGCCGGCGAGGTCGAGCTGGTGAGTTGCGGTCTCGTCCCGCGTCTCGGTCACCACCCCGACCATCACGAGAGCCCCGAGCGCGAGCACCGGGACGTTGATCCAGAAGATCAGCCTCCAGTCGACGTCCACAAGCAGGCCGCCGATCAGCGGGCCGATCGCCAGCGCCAGGGCCGAGATCGCCGCCCAGATCCCGAGCGCTCGGGCCTGGCGCTCCGCCGGGAACGCGTCGCAGACGATCGACAGCGAGAGCGGCAGCATCGCGGCGGCGCCGATTCCCTGGACGACCCTCCCGGCGATGATCGCGCCCTCGCTCCACGCCGCCCCTGACAGCACCGAGCCGGCGGCGAAGACCACCAGGCCCAGCGTGAACACCGACCGGCGCCCGAACATGTCGCCGAGTCGTCCGCCGGTCACCACCAGCGCCGCGATCACCAGCAGGTAGCCGTTCATGACCCACTGCAGGCCGCTGGCCGACATGTCGAGGTCACGCCCGATCGATGGCAGCGCCAGCGCGACGATGGTCGAGTCGAGCATCAGCACGAACAACCCGGTGCAGGCGCCGCCCAGCGTCCACCAGGGACGGGCCGCCTCGCTGACCGGAAGCGTCACGCGAGGCGGTCGGGGGCCGATCTACTGAGGCTCGGGTGCCGAGGCGCCGGGCTCAGCCGGGGACGCCCCTTCGTCGGGGGCGTCCTCATGGTTGCCTCCCGGCTCCGGCGGGGCGTCGTCGGGGCCCGACGCCGGGCCCTCGCCGTCTCCCGCCTTGGCGGCCACGCCGACCGGCTCGCGCTTCTTGGCGGGCCGCTTTCTGGGCTTGACGAGCTTCAGCTTCAGCGGGCGCTCGTCGTCGTCGCCCGACGAATCGCGCTCGACCAGGACGGTCGTGCCGGGGACGATGTCGCCGTGTCGCAGCACCTCGTCGGCGAGCGGGTCCTCGATGTAGCGCTGGATCGCGCGGCGCAGCGGCCTCGCTCCCATCGCCGGGTCCCATCCGCGGTCGACCAGCAGCTCCTTGGCGCCCTCGTCGAGCTCGAGCTGGAGCTCGTGCTCTGCGACCTGCGCCCTGACCCGGCCGATCATCAGGTCGATGATCACCTTGATCTCCTCGCGGCTCAGCTTGTGGAAGACGATCACCTCGTCGATCCGGTTCAGGAACTCGGGCCGGAACACCTTCTTCAGGTCGCCCATGATCCGATCCTTCATCTCCTCGTACGAGGTGCCCGTCTCGTCGTCGGACGTGCCGAATCCGAACGAGATGTTTCGGGCGATGTCCTTGGCCCCGATGTTCGAAGTCATGATCACGATCGCGTTGCGGAAGTCCACGGTGCGGCCCTGCGCGTCGGTCAGCCGGCCGTCCTCCAGGATCTGGAGCAGGATGTTGAACACGTCGGGGTGGGCCTTCTCGATCTCGTCGAGCAGCAGCACGGAGTAGGGCTTTCGGCGCACGGCCTCGGTCAGCTGGCCGCCCTCGTCGTAGCCGACGTACCCCGGGGGCGATCCAACCAGCCGCGAGACGGCGTGCTTCTCCATGTACTCGGACATGTCGATCCGGATCATCGAGTCCTCGTCGCCGAACAGGAACTCGGCGAGGGTCCTGGCCAGCTCCGTCTTGCCGACCCCGGACGGGCCCAGGAAGATGAACGAGCCCGCCGGGCGCTTCGGATCCTTGATCCCGGCCCGTGAGCGGCGGATCGCCTTCGAGACGGCGGTGATCGCCACCTCCTGGCCGATCACGCGCTTGTGGAGCTCGTCCTCCATTCGCAGCAGCTTCTTGGTCTCGGCCTCGGTCAGCTTGAAGACCGGGATCCCGGTCCACATCGAGACGATGTCGGCGATCTCCTCCTCGCCGATCTCGGGGCGCTCGCCGCCCTCGCCGGCGGCCCACTGGTCCTCCAGCTCGCGCTTTCGATTGGTGAGCTGCCGCTCGGAGTCACGGAGGTTGGCGGCCTTCTCGAACTCCTGGGCTTCGATCGCGGCCTCCTTGGAGCGCCGCGTCTCCTCGATCTCCTCCTCGAGGTCCCGGTACACGGGCGGCTGCGACATCGACCGGATCCGCATCCGTGAGGCAGCCTCGTCGATCAGGTCGATCCCCTTGTCGGGAAGGAAGCGATCCGAGATGTAGCGGTCGGCCAGCTCGGCCGCCGCACGCAGCGCCTCGTCGCTGATCCGGACCCGGTGGTGCTCCTCGTAGCGCTCCCGAAGGCCCTCGAGGATCGACACGGTGTCCTGGATCGACGGCTGGTCGACCTTGATCTGCTGGAAGCGGCGCTCGAGAGCCGAGTCGCGCTCCAGGTACTTGCGGTACTCGTCCATCGTGGTGGCGCCGATGGTCTGGATCTCGCCGCGGGCCAGGGCCGGCTTCAGGATGGAGGCGGCGTCGATCGCTCCCTCGGCCGCTCCAGCCCCGACGAGATTGTGGAGCTCGTCGATGAACAGCACGATGTCGCCTCGCTGAGTGATCTCCTTCATCACCTTCTTCAGGCGCTCCTCGAACTCGCCGCGGTACTTCGAGCCGGCAACCAGCGCCGCCAGGTCGAGCGTGTAGATCTGCTTGTTCTTGAGCAGCTCGGGGACCTCGCCCTTGGTGATCCGCGACGCGAGGCCCTCGACGATGGCCGTCTTGCCGACGCCGGGCTCGCCCACGAGCACGGGGTTGTTCTTGGTTCGGCGGGAGAGGATCTGCATGATCCGCTCGATCTCGATCTCGCGCCCGATCACCGGGTCGAGCTTCGACTCCGCCGCGAGCTTGGTGAGGTTGCGGCCGAACTGGTCGAGGAGCTTGGAGGACTTCTTGCCCTCGCCGCCGCCGGCTCCGGCGCCCTGGCGCCGGCCGCCCGGACCGGACAGCATCCGGATCACCTCGTTGCGGATCTTCTCCGAGTCGGCGTCGAAGTCGAGCAGGATGCGCGCCGCCACGCCCTCGTTCTCGCGCACCAGGCCCAGCAGGATGTGCTCGGTGCCGATGTAGTTGTGCCCGAGCGAGAGCGCCTCGCGGAGCGCCAGCTCGAGGACCTTCTTGGCCCGCGGCGTGAACGGGATCTGCCCAGAGGTGACCTCCTCACCGGAGCCGACGATCCGCACCACTTGGGCGCGAACGCGCTCGACGGTAATGTCCAGGGACTCGAGCACCCGCGCGGCCAGGCCCTCCTCCTCGCGGAGCAGCCCGAGCAGGATGTGCTCGGTGCCGATGTAGTTGTGCTTGAGGGTTCTCGCCTCTTCCTGGGCCAGGACCACGACCTGGCGCGCTCGCTCTGTGAATCGCTCAAACAATTAGGTCTGCCTTTGCTTCGACTTGAGTCCGTTCCGCCTCCGCGACGTTTCGGGGACACCCATGCGGCTCCGTTCTCAGTATGGCTTACTCAGTGGTCGGCCCTCCGGGGACCTGCGTGGGGACGCAAGAGCGCCGGAGCCTCATCCACCTTTTCGGCTGCGCGGTGCCGACGGATTAGACCTCCGGTTGTCGTTGACGACGAGCACCCAGTATATCGGCGGCCACTTGGCCGCCATCGGGGCGCGCGGAGGCCCATCTCCGCAACCTGCGCATTGATCTCCAACGCCCCATATCCTGACCCGCTGAGCCTGATCGCCCCGGTCCCGGCCGGGCCGAGGTTGTGACAATCGATGCAGGAGGAGGCAACCTTGCGAAAGTCCGTCGTCGTGCTGGCATGCACCGTGGCCGCGATGGCCGCCGCGACGCTGACTCCCGCCGCGGCGTCGGCGTGGGCGCCCGCTGGGTCGGCGACCATCCATCCAGGCGTGATGACGTTCACCAACGGCGCCCAGTGCACTTCCAACTTCGTGTTCACGGACGGCTCCAATGTCTACCTGGGCCAAGCCGCCCACTGCTCGGGAACCGGGGCAGCCACCGACACCAACGGCTGCGACAGCCACTCGCTTCCGATTGGCACCCCGGTAGAGGTCACCGGAGCGAACAAGCCGGGCACGCTGGTCTACAACTCGTGGATCACGATGCAGGCCAGGGGCGAGACCAACGCCAACGCCTGCGCGTACAACGACCTCGCGCTCGTGAAGATCAACCCCGCGGACGTATCCAAGGTCAATCCCTCGGTCCCGGGCTTCGGCGGGCCCACGGGCGTTGGGACCGTCGGCGGGCTCGGATCCACCGTCTATTCGTACGGCAACTCCGAGCTGCGCGGCGGGGTCACGAAGCTCAGCCCCAAGCAGGGAGTGATCGTCCAGAACCAGGGCAACGGGTGGAGCCACAACGTCTACACGGCGACGCCCGGCGTCCCCGGTGACTCCGGGAGCGGGTTCATGAACGCGTCGGGCAAGGCGATCGGCGTGCTCTCGACCGTCGAGCTCGCGCCAGCCCCCGGATCGAACAACTTCGGCGACATCACCAAGGAGATCGCCTACATGCACGCGAACAGCTCGTTTGCCGGCGCGCACCTCGTCGCGGGGACGAAGCCGTTCAACCCGAGCCTCGTGAGCGCCATCCTGGGCTCGTAAATTCCGGCCAAGCGCACTGCGCAAGGGCGAAAGGGGCGGCTCCGGCCGCCCCCTTTTGTCTGAACCTGTGTGGTATGGGCTGGGTAGGGGTGCGCTCCCGCGAACCGAGTCCGATTCCGTCCGTCCTCCGGACACCACGGGACCCAGTTGCGAGATGGACGCCCCCCCTAACCAGCCTTAACCAGTTCCGGTTCTCAAACCGGAGCCCTGATCGCTGGGCTACGTCCGCATCGCCGGAAACAGGACCGCCTCGCGGATGTTGGCGGTTCCGGTGAGGATCATCACCAGCCTGTCGATCCCCAGGCCCACCCCGGCGGTGGGCGGCATGCCGTGCTCGAGCGCCTCCACGAAGGCCTCGTCGAACGGCTGGGCCTCCTCGTCCCCCCGCCGTAGCTCCTCGGCCTGCTGCTCGAAGCGCCGCCGTTGCTCGTCGGGATCGTTGAGCTCGGTGAAGGCGTTCCCGATCTCGACCCCCGCGATGAAGGGCTCGAAGCGCTCGACCAGGCCCTCGTCCGAGCGATGCCGCTTGGCAAACGGCGAGAGCTCTACCGGGTAGTCGAGCACGAAGGTGGGCTGGATCAGCTCGGGCTCCACGAGCTTCGAGAGCACGCCGTCGACCAGCTTCCCCCAACCCTCCGCTGGGTCGGCCTCGCCGTCCATCGCCCCGGCAAGCTCCTCGCGGCTCGGCCGCTCGACGAGGTCAAGCCCCGTCCGCTCCAGGATCGCGTCGCGGAGCGTGACGCGCCGCCACGGCGGCGCGAGGTCGATCTCCACTCCATCCCGCTCGATCCGCGTCGTACCGAGCACCTGCTCGGCGACGTGCGAGACGAGCTGCTCGACCCGTTCCGCGGCGTCCTTGTAGTCCGCGTAGGCCTCGTACCACTCGAGCATCGTGAACTCGGGGTTGTGCTTGAAGGAGATGCCCTCGTTGCGAAAGTCCTTGCCGAGCTCATAGACGCGCTCGAGGCCCCCGACGATGCAGCGCTTCAGGTAGAGCTCGGTGGCGATTCGGAGATAGAGGTCGCGGTCGAGCGCGTTGTGGTGGGTAACGAACGGGCGCGCCAGAGCGCCCCCGTAGAGCGGCTGGAGGATGGGGGTCTCCACTTCGAGGAAGCCGCGCTCGTCGAGCCACCCGCGCACCGCGGAGACCACGGCGGCGCGGGTGCGAAACAGGTCTCTGGTCTCGGGGTTGGCGATCAGGTCGAGCTCCCGATGCCGCTGGCGGAGCTCGACGTCCTCGAGCCCGTGGTACTTGTCGGGAGGCGGGCGCAGGCTCTTCGCGAGCAGGGTCCAGCCCTCGAGCCGAAGCGAGAGCTCACCGCGCTTCGTCGCGAACACCGTGCCCTCGGCGCCCACGATGTCGCCGAGGTCCAGGCCGACGAGGCGCTCGAAGGACTCCTCCCCGAGCAGGTCCTGGCGCGCGTGCAGCTGGATCCTCCCGGAGCGGTCGACGAGGTCGAGGAAGGCCGCCTTCCCATGGCCTCGCCGAGCCGCCAGCCGGCCCGCCACGCGGTAGCGATCCTCCGTCTCCTCACCGGCCGCCAGACCCTCGTGGATCGCGCGGACATCGGCGATCTCGACTCTGCCCTCGAACCGGTGGGGAAAGGGCTCGACGTCGGCCTCGCGAAGGCGCTCGAGCTTCTCGCGCCGCTCGGCGATCAGATGCGGCTCGGGGCGTTCGCTCTCCGCCGGTCGCTGCTCGGGCTCGCTCATGGCGCGGCGAGCCTACCTGCCACGCAGCCGACCGCGCGCGGCAGGGTCAGGCCGATTCGATCTTGGTGATCTTCAGCTTGCGCTTTGGACCACGCGGGACCTCGACGGTCACCACGTCGCCTCGCTTGTGGCCCATCAGGGCGCTGCCGATCGGCGACTCGTTCGAGAGCTTGTTCTCCGTTGGATCGGCCTCAGCCGAGCCCACTATCTGGAACTTCCTCGAGTCGCCGGACTTCTGATCCTTGACGTGGACGAGGACCCCAACCGAGACGACGTCCGTGTTGACGTGGTTTTCGTCGACCACCGTGGCGCGCCGCAGCCGCTCCTCGAGCTGCGCGATCCGCTGCTCGAGCAGGGCCTGCTCGTTCTTGGCGTCGTCGTACTCGGAGTTCTCCATGATGTCGCCGAACTCGCGCGCCTCCTTGATCCGCTCGGCGACCTCACGGCGCTTGTCCGTGGTCATGAACGCGAGCTCCTCACGGAGCTTCTCCAGACCCTCCTGGGTGATCAGTGATTCACGAGCCACTGCTTCGAACCTCGCCTGTTCGTCGGACGCCCCCCCAAGCGGTGGGACGCCCGTCACTCCGAAACAAACGCCCGAAGCGCGACACCCTGCCTACAGGCGCTCGCGAGATCGGGCAGGCGCGCGATTATAGCGGGGTGCCCTGGTCGCCCCGGAGGGGGTCCGGCAGGGCGTGAGCTCAGGCGGCGATGGCCAACCGGCGGACCTGCACCTCGAGCAGATCCCGCGCCTGATCGAGGCTCACCGTGCGCTGGAAAGCGTGGGCGTCCGCGCCGCGCAGCCCCAGCCGCTCCAGGTACCAGGGGTAGAACTTTCGCACGTAGCGGGCCGCACGGTCCGATCCCAGATGCTCAGCGGCTCGCTCCATCGTCCAGAGCAGCTCACCGACGATCTCGTCGTCCGTCGGAGGCCGTGAGCGCCCTCCGGTCAGCTCCTCGAAGATCCACGGGTTCCCGAGCGCTCCACGGGCGATCATCACGGCGTCCGCGCCCGACTCCTCGTAGGCGACCCGCGCGGCTGGCGCGGTCTCGAGGCCACCCGAGGCGATCACACGGGCGTCGGTGCCCGCGAGCCGCCCCACGAGCTGACGGACGAGGCCGTAGTCGGGCTCTCCCCGATGGCGAACCGCGGCGCTTCGCGGATGGAACCCGATGCCCGCAACGCCGGCCTCCTCCACCAGGCGCACGGCTAGGTCGACCCCGGAGGTGTCCCCCGGCTCGAGCCCGGAGCGGAGCTTCACCGTGACCGGGCGGCGCGAGCCCTCGACCGCCGCCGTCGCGAGGCGAGTCGCCAGGTCGGGCTGTCGCAGCAGGGCCGCCCCGGCCCCAGACCTGCAGACCTTCCGCACGGGACAGCCCATGTTGATGTCGATCAGGTCGGCCCCGGCGTCGGCCGCGACCGACGCCGCCGAGCGCATCACCCCCGGATCGTGGCCGAACAGCTGGATCGAGACCGGGTGCTCGTCGGGATGGATGCGCAGCAGCTCGGCGAGGGTGCGCTCGTTGCGATGGTGAAGCCCGAAGCTCGAGACCATCTCCGAGACCGCGAGCCCTGCACCGTGCCGGCGGGCCTGGAGGCGAATGAACCAGTTGCCGATCCCGGCCAGCGGCGCGAGCAGGACCCGGTTGGCGATCCACATGTCTCCGATGCGAAACGGCGTTGTGAGCGGAGGTCGCATACCCAGCCCGTCCTAATGGTTCCTGTCCCAGATCAGGCGCAGCCCCGTCAGGGTCAGCAGGTCGTCCACCTCGTCGATGGTCTCGCAGAAGGGGATGATCGCGGCGGCGTGGCCCCCGGTCGCGATGAACTGTGCCTCGGCGCCGAGCTCGCGCTGCACCCGCCGGGCGATTGCGTCCACCGCACCCGCGAACCCGTAGACGATCCCGGACTGGAGGCTCGCGTGGGTCGACCTGCCGATCACCCCGCCCGGCTCACCGAGGGGCTCGCCGAGCTCGATCGGCGGGAGCTTGGCCGTTCGGGCCGCGAGCGCCTCCATCGAGATCTCGACACCCGGTCCGATGACGCCGCCGAGGTATTCGCCGTCGGCCGACACGACGTCGAAGGTGATTGCGGTGCCGAAGTCCGCCACCGCGCACGCCGCCGCGAAGCGGTCATACGCGGCGACCGCGTTGACCAGCCGGTCGGCGCCGAGTTCGCGTGGGTTGTCGAGCTGGATTGGCATCCCCGTGCTCAGCCCAGGTTCGACGATCAGGCACTCACCGTCGAGGTAGCGGTCGCACATGCCGGCGTACTCGGGGGTCAGCTGGGGGACCACCGACGAGATGATCGATCCGTCGATCTCGTCCAGCGTCCGCCCCTCCAGCGCGACCAGGGCCGAGAGCCGCACGGCCAGTTCGTCCGCGGTCTGGTCGGCCGCGGTGGCGAATCGCCAATGCGCGACCAACTCGACCGAGTTGAACAGCCCGAGGTGGCTCTGCGTGTTTCCCACGTCGATCGCCAGCAGCATCCGCACCCATTATTCGCGGTCGGCCGCGGTGGCGCCTTCGCGGCGGAGGACCGGGGCGGACGATGTCGCGGCGCGCTGTTGGACGCTCGTTCGAGGCCCGCCGATGACTTCCGTATGATCGCGCCGGTGGCTGTGCAGGCAACGCGGGACGGCCAATCGGTGCGCATCGGGCGCTTCCCCCATCGAATGCCGGGATCGCCCCGCTCACGGGTGCTGATCGGGCTCGGGCTCGCCGGCTTCGCGATCCTGGCCACCGCCGCGACCGCCGGGGCCCGGCCGAGCTGCTTCGGACACAAGGCGACGATCGTCGGCAGCCACCGCAGCAACCACATCAAGGGCACCCCCCACGCGGACGTGATCGCCGGCATGGGCGGCAGGGACAAGATTCGCGGCAACGGGGGGCGCGACATCATCTGCGGAGGCGGCGGGCCCGATCGCCTGCTGGGCGGGAACCAACCGAACCGGCTCCACCGCGACAAGCGGACGACGCTGATCGGGGGGCCGGGCAACGACAAGATCCACGGCAGCTTCGCCAGCGACTTCATCGTGGGCGACAGCGCCAACCGCGGGGACGCGATCGGACGGGTCGGCCGCGATCATCTGGACGGCGACTTCGGCAACGACCACATCGTCGGCGACAACTTCTCCCGCCATAACGCCAAGGGGGGCAAGCACGATTGGCTGAGCGGGCAGAAGGGCAACGACACGATGATCGGCGACAGCCAGGTGACCGGGTCCGGTACCGCCCGGGGCGGGGGCAACGACCACTTCGTCTCGGCCTCGGACAAGGACTTCGAGGTGGGAGACAGCTACTCGCCGGCCGGCAAGGCGGCCGGCGGCGGCAAGGACGAGCTCAACGCCGGGCCGCAGCGCGACTTCATCGTCGGCGACAGCTACACGAAGACCGGCCTGGCGACCGGAGCCGGCCGCGATCAGATCCATTCCCGTCCGGGCCCCGACGTGGCGTATGGCGACAACTACGCCGCCAACCCCCAGGGGAGGGTTCGGGGCGGAAAGCACGACTTCATCGGCGGCGCCGGCGGGATCGACCACCTGTTCGGGGGGCCTGGCCGTGACACCTGCAACGGGGGGCGCGGACACCACGACACGGCCCGACAGTGCGAGTTCGTGCTCGAAGTCCCGTAGCGCCGCCCCCTCCCCAGCCCGACAGCCACCGCTCCCCAGGCCCTGCGGGACTTGCGGATAGGATTGGCGGCGTGGCGGCCGACGAGGCGATCCCCGCAGCCAAGCTGTACGTGATCCCGGGCTCGCATCCCGCGATGGCCGCGCGGCGAATGCTCGAGCTGAAGGGCATTCCATACAAGCGCGTCGACCTGATGCCGGTGATCTCCCGCGCGGCCCTAAAGGCGATGCGGTTTCCCTCCAACACCGTGCCGTCGCTGGTCATCGGCGAGCGCAAGCTCACCGGCTCGCGAGCGATCGCGAAGGAGCTCGATCGGCTGCGCCCCGACCCGCCCCTGTACCCGGCGGACCGCGACGAGCGGGTCGCCGTCGAGGAGGCTGAGCGGTGGGGCGAGGAGGTCCTGCAGCCCGCCGCCCGGCGTATCAGCTGGAACGTCCTGAGGCGCGACCGCTCGCCCCTCGCCACCTACGCGGAGGGCGCCCGGCTCGGCGTGCCGGTCGGGCTCGCCGTGAAGACAGCGGGGCCGATCGTCGCGGCCGCGAGCCGGATGAACAGCGCCGACGACGAGGCGGTGCGCGCCGACCTCGCGGCGGTGCGGGGGTGGCTCCAGCGGATCGACGACTGGATCGCCGAGGGCGTGCTGGGCGCTGACCCGCCGAACGCAGCGGACCTCCAGATCGCGGCCAGCCTTCGCCTGATGATGACCTTCGACGACGTGCGTCCGGCGATCGAAGGGCGACCGGCGGGAGAGATGGCGCTGCGAGCGATCCCCGACTTTCCCGGGCACGCCGGCCCGATCCTGCCGCCGGCTTGGCTCGAGCCGTTGCGTCAAAGCGAGCCGGCGCGCTCCACGCGCTGAGCCTCCTCTAGGGAATCCAGCCGCTCGGCCAGCGAGGTCCCGTCGGGAAGGGCCAGGCGCGGGTCGAGCTCGAGCAGCGGCTCGAGGACGAAGCGGCGCTCGGTCACCTGCGGATGCGGGAGGGTCAGGCGATCGGACTGGAGCTCCAGGTCGCCGACGAGCAGCAGATCGACATCCAGCGGCCGCGGGCCATGTCGCTGTCCGCCGAGCATTCGGCCCTGCGCGACCTCGATTGCCTTGCATAGATCGAGCAGCTCCTCGGGCTCCATTCCGGTACGAACTCGGACCACCGCGTTGAGGAAATCCGGCTGGTCGAGGACCTCCCCCACCGGCTCCGCCTCGTAAAGGGACGAGACCGCCTCCACCTGAACCCCGTGCTCGCGGAGGGCCGCCACCGCGGCGCGAAGGTGGGCCTCCCGATCGCCGACGTTCGACCCCAGCCCGAGATACGCGGCGCGGCTGCTCATTCGCCCTCCTCTTCCTCCTCCTCGCCGGAAGACGCGCGCTCGTGGACCACCTCGACTGCGACCTCCTCGACCGCCAGCGGCAGCGGCGGCTCCGGCTTGGCGGCGCGAACCCGAACCGACTCGCAGGCGAAGCGCTCCATCAGCCGCTCCCCGATCACGTGGCACAGGCGCTCGAGGGTCCGGTAGCTCCGCTCGGTGGCGCCGAGCGCCACGATGTCGCAAACCTCGGCGTAGTCGACGGTGTCGTCCAGGCGGTCGGTGAGGACCGCGTCGCAGTCTGGGACGTCGAACGCGACATCGATCTCCAGCCGCTGCCCGATCTCCCGCTCGGCATCGGTGACGCCGTGATGGGTGTAGATCGAGAGGCCTCGGATCTCGACCTCGACGGAGGAGTCCGTTCCGTCGCCATGAGCTTCCACGGGGCCGCACGCTACCGCGAAGGCGCGGGCCGTGGGCTATCTCGCGGCGTGCTCCCGCCCGCCCGATCCGTGCTCCAGGATCGCCTCGGCCACGCGCACCGCCTCGCGGACCTGAGCGACGTCGTGCACCCGCAGCACGTCCGCGCCGGCGCGAAGCGCGAGCACATTCGACGCGACCGTGCCCCCAAGCCGCTCGTCCACGTCGCGGCCAGTCAGCTTGCCGATGAAGCTCTTGCGGGAGGTCCCCACCACGATCGGGCGGCCCAGGTCGCGGAGCTCACCCAGCCGGCGAAGGAGCTCGAGGTTGTGGTCGAGGGTCTTGCCGAAGCCGATCCCGGGGTCCACCCAGATGCGGTCCTCGGCGATCCCATGCCCAGTGGCGACGTCGATTCGCTCCGCGAGGAAGCGCTTCACCTCCTCGACGACGTCCCCGTATACGGGGGCCTCCTGCATCGTCCGGGGGGTCCCCAGCATGTGCATGAGGACGACGTCGCAGCCGCGTGCCGCGCAGACGGCGGCCAGCTCGGGGTCCGCGCGAAGCGCGGTGACATCGTTTACCAACTCGGCGCCGGCGTCCAGCGCCGCTTCGGCGACCGCCGCCTTCGACGTGTCGATCGAGACCGGCACGCCGACGTCGCGGAGCCCCTCGAGCACCGGCAGGACGCGCCGGAGCTCCTCCTCGGCCGAGACGGCCCGGGCGCCGGGACGGGTGGACTCGCCTCCCACGTCGAGGAGGTCGGCTCCCTCCTCGGCCAGCACCCGGCCTCGCGCGATCGCCCGATCCGCGTCCAGGTAGAGGCCCCCGTCCGAGAACGAGTCGGGGGTCACGTTGACGATTCCCATGAGCCGGGTCACGAGGGCCTTCCTCCCAGCGACCCTACCGCGCGCGGATCAGGTCGCAGCGGGCCCGAACGGGTGAGCCGCGCGAGCCCTACGCGTCGGCGCCGCCGCCGGCGAATCCGGGGCGCGGGCGGGGAACAGGGCGCGGGCCCTCGCGGGCGGCGCCCTTCTCGGGCTCCGGCTCGGGCTCGGGCTTTCGCTCCTCCTCGTCTTCGCCGCCGAAGACCTCGTCCTCGGAGGCGCCCTCGAGCAGCTTCTCGAATTGCTCGGCATCGATCGTCTCGCGCTCGAGCAGGATCTTCGAGATCCGGTCCATCCCGTCGCGGCGCTTGATGAGGATGTCCTTGGCGGTCTGGTGGGCCTCCTCGACGATCCGTCGGATCTCGTCGTCGATCTCACGCGCGATCTCGTCGGAGTAGTCCGGCTCGGAGGAGAACTCGCGGCCCAGGAACGGCTGCGAGCGATCGTGGCCGAACACCCGGGGCCCGAGGCGCTCCGACATGCCGAATCGCATCACCATCTGTTTGGCGGTCTCGGTGACCTTCTCGAGGTCGTTCGACGCGCCGGTCGTGATCTCGCTGAAGATGATCTCCTCGGCCGCGCGGCCGCCGAGGGTCATGGCCATGGTGTCGGTGAGCTCTGCGCGCGTGGTGAGGAACTTGTCCTCGGTGGGTAGCGAGATCGTGTAGCCCAGGGCCTGGCCGCGGCTGATGATCGAGATCTTGTGGACGGGATCGGTGTTCGGAAGCAGGTGCCCGACGATCGCGTGACCCAGCTCGTGGTAGGCGGTGACCAGCCGCTCCTTCTCGGACATCACGCGGCTCTTCTTCTCGGGGCCTGCGATCACCCGCATGATCCCCTCCTCGAGCTCGTCCATCGTGATCTCGCGCTTCGAGGAGCGCGCGGTCAGCAGGGCCGCCTCGTTGATCAGGTTCGCAAGATCCGCACCCGTGAAGCCCGGGGTTTGGCCGGCGAGCGTGTCGAGCTCGATCTGCTTCGCGAGCGGCTTGCCGCGCGTATGGACCTCGAGGATCTGCTTACGCCCCTTGCGGTCGGGGCGATCGACCACGATCTGCCGGTCGAACCGGCCCGGCCTCAGCAGCGCCGGGTCGAGGATGTCCGGCCGGTTGGTGGCGGCGATCAGAATGATGTTGTCCTTCATCTCGAAGCCGTCCATCTCGACCAGCAACTGGTTGAGGGTCTGCTCGCGCTCGTCGTGTCCACCGCCCATGCCCGCTCCGCGGTGGCGCCCGACGGCGTCGATCTCGTCCATGAAGATGATGCATGGCGAGTTCTGCTTCGCCTGCTCGAACAGGTCGCGCACTCGGGAGGCGCCAACGCCGACGAACATCTCGACGAAGTCCGACCCCGAGATCGAGAAGAACGGCACCCCGGCCTCTCCCGCAACCGCCCGCGCGAGCAGGGTCTTGCCGGTGCCCGGCGGCCCGTACAGGAGCACGCCCTTTGGGATCCGCGCCCCGAGCGCCTGGAACCGCTTCGGGTTCTCGAGGAACTCCTTGATCTCGTGGAGCTCCTGTACGGCCTCGTCGACTCCGGCGACGTCGCGGAAGGTGATCTTCGGCGCGTCGACCGACATCCGCTTGGCCCGCGACTTGCCGAAGCTCATCACGCGCGAGCCGCCACCCTGCATCTGGTTCATCAGGAAGATCCAGAACCCGAAGAAGAGGAGGAACGGGAGGATGTAGGTGAGGATCGACAGGAAGCTCGACCCGCCGGTCCCCTCCACCTTCGTTTCCACGCCCTTCTTGGCGAGCAGGTCGATCAGGTTGCTCTGCGCGTTGCCCGAAGTCGGATAGCCGGTCGAGTAGCTCTTGCCGTCCTGTTGCGTCCAGTCGATCGAGCTCGTCTTCTGGTTGAAGCTGACCGAGTCGATCGAGGTCGGGTCGTGCCTGATCTCGGAGACGAACTGGTCATAGGTCGGCGTCTGCTCGGTCTGCGGGCCGCTGATCAGCCGCTGGGCGAAGAACGCGAGCACGATCACGATCAGGATCGGGAACGCCGCGCTACGGAAGAAGCGCCTCATCGAGGACTCCCGTCACGCTGTTCCGCGGTCGCCGGCCCTGCGAGCTCGATGCGACAAAGTGGCAGGTTCTTGGGCATGGTCAAAGGAATTCGGTAGCCCCGCAAGCGTCTTTGATCAGCGTACCAGGGTACCCCTCGCCCGCAAGGGGGTGTTCGGGCCTATTGGTCCCGCTCGTTCAACACGGCGACGCAGTCGAGGTTCCGGTATCTCTGTGCGTAATCGAGGCCGTATCCGATCACGTAGCGGTTCGGGATCTCGAACCCGACGTAGCGGATGGGCAGCTCGACCCGCCGGCGATCGGGCTTGGTAAGCAGGGCGCACACCTCGACCGACGCGGGGTTGCGGGCCCGGAGGTTCCGCAGCAGGTAGTGGAGGGTGAGGCCCGAGTCGATGATGTCCTCGACGATCAGGACGTTGCGACCCTCGATCGAGGAGTCCAGGTCCTTGAGGATTCGCACCACTCCCGAGGAGTCCGTCTCGGAGCCGTAGCTCGAGACCGCCATGAAGTCGACTTCGCACGGGACCGTCAGCTCGCGCATCAGGTCGGCCAGGAACAGGACCGCCCCCTTCAGCACCCCGATCATGATCAGGTCTCGCCCGTCGTAGTCGCGGCTGATCTCGGCGCCCAGCTCCCGGATCCGGCGCTGGAGCTCCTCGGCGGGCACGAGAACCTCGCCAATGGCCGGGTCGTTCACGGCGAGAACGCTAGTCGAGGACGCGGGCGGTGAGCACCGCGACCTCGGCAGCCTCAGGCCCGAGTCGAAAGTCCTCGGACACGGCCACACCCGCAACCCAGACCACACGGCCGGCGGCGGTGACCACCGGCAGGTTGTGCCGGAGCGAGCGGGGAACGCCCCGATCGACGAACAGGTCCTGAAGCGACTTGGTTCCCTGCATGCCGAGTGGCCGCATGCGGTCGCCCTGCCGCCACCCGCGCACGAGCACCTCCTCTCCCAGCGCTTCCGAATCAAGGGTCGCCAGATCCGGACCCTCGGGATCGATAGGGCCCGCACGAACCTCCGCGTGCACCTCCCAGCGCCCGAAGCGACAGCTGCCCGGGATCCGCAGCCCCACGGGCTCGGGGGCCGCGTCGGTCTCCGACGCAACCACGAAACGGATCAGCCCGTGCTCGCAGATCGCCCGCACGCCGCCCCCGAGGTCCACCTCGCCGCCCTCGGTGTGCCCGGCGAGCCGCATGATCTGGGCGGCGCGCCGGCGCCCGAGCGGAATGGAGCGCCCGGTGGCCCGCTCGGCAAGCGCGCGCAGCGCAAGGCGGCGCAGGGCGGGCTCGGACCCGGCAAGGGCCTCGGCCCGAATCGCGACGGCGCCCGCGCCGGCGCCCGCAGCCTCGAGCGCCTCGAGCACGACCCGGTCGAGGAGCTCGGCCTCCTCGATCAGCTCGGCCTGCGTGTCGGCGATGTTCCGCTCGGCCGCCGGGTTGAGCTCGCGCAGCACCGGGAGGACCTCGGCGCGCACTCGATTGCGGGCGAAGCGGAGGTCGAGGTTGGTCTCGTCGTCCGCGAACGGGAGCCCGGCCTCGGTGGCGAGCCGGCGGGTATCCGCGCGCTCGAGCCCGAGCAGTGGGCGAATCACGCGGCCGGACTGGGACGGGAGCCCACGGAGCGCTCGCAACCCGGGTGACACGGCGAGCCGATACACAACCGTCTCTGCCAGGTCGGTTCGTGTGTGGCCGGTGGCGATCCAGGTGCCGCCGGTGCGGACGCGGAGCCGCTCGGCGGCGGCGTAGCGGGCGTCCCGCGCGGCGGCCTGGAGGTTGCGCTCCGTCGCGATCCCGCGGGGCCGCTCGATGTGGAGGTCGATCCGCAGCCGCGAGCACAGGTCACGGCAGACGCGCTCGTCTCTATCGGCCGACTCGCGCAGGCCGTAGTTCAGGTGCATGGCGTGAACGCTCTCGGGTCCGAGGGCCTCGGCGAGCCCGGCCGCGAGGCACGCGGAGTCCGCGCCTCCGGACACCAGGACGATGCCGGAGGAGATCGGATCGACGAGCCCGCTCCGCCGGACCACGTCGGCCAGCGCCGAGGGCGGTCCCTCTTCAGTCGCGATTCGCGCTCACTCCCACGTGGGCGATCTTACGCGCCGCACCCGCGGATTCCCGGCGTCCGGTGCGAGCTAGTCGGCGGGGATGGCGCTGCCCTCCGCCTCGGGCGCGCGGGCGCGGGCGACAAATAGGTCGACCGGCTGGGGGAACCCCCTCAGGTCCACCTCACCAATCGGGTCGAACTCGAGGTAGCCGGAGCTTCCGATCGCGTTGGCGACCGCCGTTGTCACCATCACCTCGCCGCCGAGCGCACGCGCGACAACGCGGTGGGTCAGGTTGACCTCGCTCCCGAAGTAGTCCCCGTCCCGATAGACCGCGCGGCCGAAGTGGAGGCCCACGCGGGGCTGCGGGCGCTCCTGGAAGAGCTCCATGAAGCCGACCGCCCACTCGGTCAGCGTGACCGGATCCGGGGAGACGATCATCACCTCGTCGCCGATCGTCTTCACGATCAGAGCCTCGGCGGGCAGCGTCGCCTCGACGGTCTCGATGAACCGCTCCACCAGGTCGAAGGCCTCCTCGTCGCCCTCCTCCTCCGTGTAGCGGGTGAATCCGGTCAGATCGACGAAGCAGAACGCCATCTGGACCCGACCGAGCTGGCGGTGGCCGCCCAGCTCCGCCTCCATGTGCCCGACGACGTCCTGCTCGAGGTAGAAGCGGAGGTAGCGCTGATGGACGTACTCCATGAAGGGCGACGTCGTGGGGAGCAGGTCGCGGACGAGCCCTTCCATCTCCTCGGCCATCTGGAGGGCGTCGACGCCCTGGCGGATGAGCGGCTCGTGCACGTAGAGATGGAAGAGGCGCACCTCCGCCTCGGCGATCTTGCGGATCGACTGCGCGTAGACCCGGATCAGCTGCAGCACCGCGACGAGGGGGAACCCGGCTCCGAGGACATCGCCGATCCGCTCCATCGCCTCGACGTCCTGCTCGTTGAGCGTCCCTTCAATCGCGGTCGGCGTCCCGAGCAGGGACATCATGCGCTCGATCAGGGCCTCCTCCAAGCCGGTTCGCTCCGCCGCCTCGCCGCGAGAGAAGTCGCGCTCCCGTCCGGGGAGCAGGTCCTCGACAAAGCCGAACGCCAGTCGGCCCTCGCGGACTGCACGTCGCAGCTCGGCGAGCGAGTGCCCGCGCTCGCGCATCCGCCGCACCACCCGGGCCTGGGCCGCGGCCGCTGTCGTCCACTTTCCCCTTCGGACCGGAACCACGCCCGCGCTCGCCCAGCGTTGGAGGGTCGAGGGCGAGACGCCCGCGATCCGGGCCGCCTGGCTGACGGAGATCTGATCCTCGGCCATGACGGTCGATCCTATTCGCGGGATGAGGGCGCGACCGGCCCTCAGATCATCGGGCGATCGGCCCCACTCCGGCCTCTCTCCTGGTCTGGGAGCGGGAGGCTACGCGCACCGCTCGCCCGCGTCAACGCGAATGCGGCTGCGCAAGGGGATCAGACGACGAGCTCGGGATAGTCCCGGCGCACGAGGCGCCGGTAGGCGTCGACGACGACCCGCATCGCGGGCAGGTAGTGCAGGGCGCATCGCGTCTCGCCCTTCACCCGCACGCGGTTCCTGACCATCGCGATCGCCAGGCTCTCCCGCCCCTGCAGATAGGCGTTTGCCGCCTGAGAGTCCATCGTCAGCTCGAGCTTGGGCTCGCGGCCCGCCAGCCCGGAGAACGTCCACCTCAGATGGTGGCTGCCTTCCTCGCTGGGCTCGACGTCGAGCACCAGGCCGACGTCCCTGATCCGCAGGCGCGTCCGCAGGCCCGTGGCCCGCAGCAGCGACCCGGCCTCCTCGTCGGCATCGACCTCAGCCAAGGCGCGATCGAGCAGATCCCGGAGCTGGGCCTTGGTGATCTTTGGCGTCGGCGCCGCCCGTCGGCGGCGCCGAACGGGCCCTTGCTTGAGCGTCGCATCGACGGTGCCCATGCGCGCTGGAGTCTATTCGCACATATTCGGCCCATGCGCCACGGCAGGAGGTTGGCTCCACCCGGGGGGATCGGCTGGGTAGGGGGCGAGATGCGAACGGGGCCTAACTATGTCCTCTCGTGTCCGTCCTCCGGACGCAACTGGACTCAGTTCGAGCTGGGCGACTCCGGACGCAACTGGACTCAGTTCGAGCTGGGCGCCCTACAGAAAAGCCGACCCCCGTTTGATCAGGTTCTGGTAGACGGCCTCCTGGATCGTCTCGCGCACCTTCTCCGAGACGTCGAACAAAAGGCGCCGGTCCTCGGCGGCGTCGGGACCGTACTCCGACAGGTCGACCGGCTCGCAGAACTCGATGCGCCACTTCGACGGCAGCGGAACCAGCCCCAGGAGGCCGAGCCACGGAAAGGTGGGCGTGACCGGAACGAACGGCGCGCCGATCGCCCGCGCCAGCGGCTTGGCCTCGCCGAGCTTCGGATAGATCTCCTCCGAGCCAACGACGGCGACCGGCACGATCGGCGCTCCGGTGCGCAGCGCCACCTCGACGAATCCGCCGCGGCCGAAGCGCTGCAGCCGATAGCGCTCGGAGAACGGCTTGCCGGTCCCCTTGACCCCCTCGGGGAAGGCCATCACCAGCTCGTCCTGCTCGAGCAGGCGGGCCGCGTTGTGGGGGCTCGCCGGGACCCCGCCAACACGCCGCATGAAGGTGGAGAGGAAGGGCAGCGCAAACGCCCAGTCGAGCACCATGAAGCGAGCCCAGCGCGGCAGGGGGTGCTGCTTCATGATCGCGCCGAGGATCATCGAGGCGTCGAACGGGAACAGCGAGCCCGCGTGGTTCGCCACCAGGAGAGCCCGGCCATGGGCGGGCACGTTGCGGACCCCCTCCGCCTCCACCCTCCACCAGACGTCGTACAGGAACTCGAACGCGGGATAGACCGCCTCGGCGAACTCCTCATCGAATCCCCACTCGTCCTCGTGGTACTCGCCGCTGAGCCGCAGGGCAATCCGCTCCAGCACCTCCCGGAGCGTCCTCGGAAGCTCGCGGGCCGCGTGCTGGGCGGCGTTCATCGGATCGAGGCCGTCCTCGATTCCGACCCGCATCCGGCGCAGGAAGTCCGCCATCGCCTCGGCAGCGGGAAGCGCGGAGGCGGACGAGCTCTCAGGCTCCGACTCGGCCCGCCGCGCGTACGCGCTCACCGACCCACTCCCGCGAGCCTGCCGGCCAGATCGCCGGGGTGAAGCGAGGGGCCGATCCGGCGACCGGCGATCTTGCCTGCGAAGTCGCGCGCCGCCGCCTCCGCGTCGAAGCTCGGCTCGAACCCGAGCTCGGTCCGAAGCCGCCGATTGTCCACGCCGCGCCCGAAGCGGAGAAATCGCACCCCGTCTCCGTACAGGGGGCCTGCCCCGAGCCGGCTGCCGAGGCGACCCAGCGCCGGGCCGAACAGAGGATGCGGAATCGGCAGGGACGGCCGGCGCGCCAGGCGCAGCAGGCGGCTCAGCGATATCGATCCGCTGGGCGCCACGTTGACGGCCCCGCGGACGGGGTTCCACGCGGCCGCCTCGAGCGCGCCGGTGGCGTCCTCGGCGTGGATGAGCTGAAGGCGGGGATCGAAGCCGAGCTGCGTGGGGACGACCGGCAGGCTCAGGTACCGAGCCAGCGGCGCATCGAGCCCGGGACCGATCTCCGGCTGGTAGCGCAGCATGCAGCAGACCACGGCGGGGTGGCGGCGGGCGAAGTTGTCCACGTACGCCTCCAGCTCCGAGGCATCCCGCTGGAAGCGGGTGCGTAGCGGCAGGGCGCGCGCCATCTCCTCGGTGAAGAAGGCGGGGGATGCCCCCTCGCAGCCGTAGATCGCAGCCGAGCCGCGAACCACCAGGCTCCGGAGCGTCTCGGTTCGCTGACAGGCGGCGAGGAGCTGCAGGGTGCCGATCACGTTGACGTCGTGGAGGATGCGGGCAGGCTTGTCCGGCTCCGGGTACCAGAGGATCCCGCAGTGCACGACCGTGTCCGCCTGCGTCCCCGGGAGCAGGCGGGACAGGACCGCGCTCCGGATGTCGGCCTCGATGAAGTCCGTCCGCTCGAGCTCCTCCGCCGGCGGCGCGCTGTCGATCCCGGCCAGGTACTCGACCGACGGATCCCGCTCGAGCCGGCGCGCCAGCTCTGCCCCCCAACGACTCGCGACGCCGACGATCACGACGCGTCGGGTGGACATTAATCCTCAGCTTTAGGCTTAGATTTTGCCCGCAGCGCGTCCTCGAGGACCGCGAGTCGCCGCTCCAGCACCTCGAGCCGGTTCGCCAGCTCTTCCCGGGCGTCGTGTTGGCGCCGGGTCAGCTGGGCGCCCGCGTCCTGACCGCGCCTGGCGAGCTGCTCGCGAGCCTGAGCGCCCCGACGCGCGACCTCGTCGAGGAGCCGGGTGGCCCGCTCCATGGGGAGCGCGGACGACCCCGCGCGCGCCGGCTTTCCAGCTGCCGACAAGGTGCGCTCGATCGCCGTGCGCAGGGCCTCAGTGACGCCCCGGTCGGGGGATGTCCCGGATCCCGCCGCGGCTACTCCTCGGCGCGGTCGGACAGCGAGACGCGCGGATCGCCGGCCGGCGCGCCAGGGGACGTCTCGGCGGGGTGCCGACGAAGCACGGCGAGCTCGTCGAGCGCGTCATCAAGGCGATCCTCGAGCGCTTCGAGCCGGTTGGACAGCGAACGGAGCCGCTGCTCAACGCGCTCGACGTCGGACGCCGAAGGGATGTTGAGCGCGCCCATCGCCGAGCGCTGTGCCTGGGCTGCCCGTTCGCCCGCGCCGACCGCCTTCGTCATCGCCTGGCTGAAGAGCGGGTTGTCGAGGAGCGCCTCCGCCAGGTCGGTCAGGGCCTCCTCCCCACGGCCCCGCAGACCGCCTCCGCCCGCCTGGCCCTCGTTCATTGAGCCCTCCGCGTCGTGATCGCCGATCGCATGCGCATTCGGCCGCAGCGTAACGCTTCAAGCGCTGCCTCTCGCCTGCCGATTCACTACCAACCAGGCGATCTGCGCGCACGGCGGCGGTTCATGCGCGTGGGATACGGTAACCACGGCCAGATACCACGTTGCAACCCGACAGTCGAACAAGTAGCGTTCCAAACGCGCGAGGCAGGCGGTGTTTGCTTCGTCGCACCGGGGAATTTCCTCGGGTAGGCGCCCAGGGCTTGGATTAGGAGAGATGGGAAGGCAGCTTCTACTCATCGTCGCGCTTGCCGTATTGGCGGCCGCCGTCGTCGCGGGCGCGGGATACGGGAGCGGAAACGGCCAGACGACAACGGCCGCCGCAGCCGCCTGCTCGAACGGCCTCGACGACGACGGTGACGGACTGGCCGACCTCGCCGACCCCGGCTGCTCCTCGGCCTCCGACCCGGACGAGTCCAATCCCGCGACGACCGGCAGCACCGGGGCGAGCGGTCCGAGCGGCGTCAGCGGCCCGACCGGAAACACCGGCCCCACCGGTCCGACCGGCCCCACCGGTCCGACCGGCCCCACCGGTCCGACCGGCCCCACCGGCCCGACCGGCGGCCAGGCCGGCCCGGGTGGCCCGAGCGGCTCCGGCCGGCATGGCGGAGGCGGCTCCCACGGCTCGAACGGCAACGGCGGCACCTCGGTCCACCATCACGGCCAACAGGGCAAGCCGCCACCTCCGCCGCCCCCTCGCCAGCCGAATGGCGTTCCGACCAAGGCGAACCCGACGCTCACCGTGGGCAGCTCCGGCCCGGCGCCGATCGGCGTCCCCAACTTCGTCATCGGGCAGTTCGAGATCCCGCCGTTCCTGCTCCCCATCTACCAGGCCTGCGGGACCCAATACGGGATCCCGTGGCAGGTGCTCGCCTCGATCAACAAGATCGAGACGGCGTTCGGCACCAACCTGAACGTGTCGACTGCCGGGGCGGTCGGCTGGATGCAGTTCATGCCGGCGACCTGGCAGGCATACGGGGTGGACGCGAACGGCGACGGCCGGCGGGATCCCTACAACCCCGTCGACGCGATCTGCGCTGCGGCTCGCTACCTGAAGGCGGCCGGCGGCGACACGAATCTGCGCAACGCGATCTTTGCCTACAACCACGCCGGCTGGTACGTCGACGAGGTGATGCTCTACGCGCGGCAGTACGGCAACTTCCCGCAGGACCTCGTTGGCTCGCTCACCGGCCTGACCGAGGGCGACCGGTTCCCCGTCACCGGCACCGTCCGTTACGCCGACGACATCTCCGAGCGCGCCGCGGCGAAGCGAGCCAAGCCCGGCCAGAGCTCATACGGCAACGCCGCTGACGTCATCTCAGGCTCACCCACACGTCGAGGGATCGACATATTCGCCCGCGAGGGGGCGTCGGTCGTCGCCGTGAACGACGGGACGATCGTCAAGCTCGGCCACAACAAGGACCTGGGCAAGTACGTCGTCCTCGAGGACGACTACGGCAACCGGTTCACCTACGCGGGGCTCGGGACGCTGTCGAAGGTCTACGCGGTGCCGAAGGAGCGCAAGCTGTCGGCCTCCGACTTCAAGCTCGTCACCCCCGGGAAGGACAAGGCCCCCAAGGAGCCGGCCACCCAAGGCAAGCCGGCCGCCGCTGCCGCGGCGAAGTCCGCTGGCTCGACCACCTTCAAGGCGAAGTCGGCTGGCGGCCCGGTCAACACCGAGGACGCCCGGCCGCGGCTCTACGCCCTGCCGGAGCGCCCGCACAACGTCAAGCGGGCCGACATCACCGGCCAGCTCGACCAGCTGCTCACCAAGAGCCTCCCCGGCTACTCGAGCCTGAAGTCCTACTTCGTCGGCGCGCTCCACCTCGACAAGGGCTCGATGGAGCTGAAGCCGCTTCGCGAGGGCGCACACGTGGTTGCGGGCACCGTCCTCGGCAAGGTCGAGAAGACCTCGAACCTCGCCCCGCACGTCAACTTCGCCATCCAGCCGGCCGGCAAGGGCGCCCCGAAGATCGACCCGAAGCCCATCCTCGACGGTTGGAAGCTCCTGGAGGCGACGGCCATCTACCGCGCGGCGGGCGAGAACCCGTTCACCGCGACCGCCGGGGTGTCGAACGTGACCCAGGACCTCCTGATGGGCAAGAGCGCCCTGCAGAGCAAGGTGCTGGCCGATCCCCGGCTCTCCATCTACGCCTGCGGGCGCAACGACATCAAGACCGGGCAGATCGACCAGCGCGTGCTGGCGACCATGGAGTACCTCGCCGACAGCGGGTTCAGGCTCACGATCACCTCGC
The DNA here is from genome assembly GCA_050697075.1 of Solirubrobacterales bacterium. Taxonomy (GTDB): domain Bacteria; phylum Actinomycetota; class Thermoleophilia; order Solirubrobacterales; family 70-9; genus AC-56. The sequence continues at coordinate 27,530 of JBOGZC010000009.1, forward strand.
TCAAGTGCGGCCACAGCGCGCTGACGACCTCCGGCAACGTGTCGGAGCACACGACCGGCGACGCGATGGACATCGCCGATATCAACGGCATCCCCGTCGCGGGCCACCAGGGGCCCGGGTCGCTCGCCGACAGCCTGATCAAAACCACGCTCGAGCTCCAGGGCACGATGCAGCCCCACCAGGTGATCTCGCTCGAGGACCTGCCCGGCCCGATCAGCTTCGCGCTGCCCGACCACTACGACCACGTGCACATCGGCTTCTACCCGCTGCCCAGCTCGGGCTACGTGAGCCCGTTCGTGGACGCCGTGCGCGGGCGGATCGACCAGGGCGTTGACTTCGTCGGCAGCGGTCCCATCAAGGCGATCGGCAAGGCGCGGATCCTGAAGACGGGCGCCCCGGGTTGGCCCGGCGGAGGCGGTGTCCTGTACCGGCTCCTCGACGGCTCCCACGCCGGCCAGGTGGTCTTCGTGTACGAGGGCATCTCCCCCACCGTCCACGCGGGAGACCTCGTCCTCGCTGGCCAGCAGATCGGCACCTTCGTGCCCGGCAGCTCGACCGGGATCGAGATCGGGTTCGCCGACAGCAACGGCGTCCCCCTGAGCCACGCCACCTACCACGAGGGTGACGTCACGAAGTGGGGCCGCAGAATGGCGGGGTTCCTGTCCAGCATCGGCACCCCGGGCAAGCTCGACGACCGGTTCAGCCAGCTTCTGCGGCCGCACCAGTGGAACAAGGTGATCAAGCGGCTCGACCAGATCCCGAACCCGACGGTGCCCGCCTCGCCATCGCGGTTCTCGCTCCCCGCCAACCCGCACAAGCACGCGGGCAAGCACGGCGGCAAGGGCTCGCAGGGCGACTAGCAGAGCGCCGGCAATAGGCTGCGGGCGTGACGGCCCACGGCTTGCGGTTTCCGTTCGTGCAGCTCGACGTTCCAGGACGACTGGGCCTCGACGACGGCCGATACCTGCTGCGTGAAGCAGGCGACGAGCGGCAGACGGTCGTCGTCGTGCAGACCTTGGGCGCGGCCCCCGCTCGCGGCCCCCGTATCCAGCGCCGAGCCCGCCGGGCAGAGCAGGGCCTCCCGTCCGAGGTCCCCCTCACGCGCCTCACGGTGATCCCCGCCGAGCCGTCGGAGCCTGACGAGGCAGCGCGTGAGCTCGAGCGGGTGGCTCGCGACTCCGAAGCGGCGGAGGCAACCGTGACCGCCGCGCTTCGGAGCGCGAACACCGTGGTGCGCGCCCACCGAGTCGCCAGCCAGGATCCATACGGCCATGAGATCGGGCGCGACGCCGCCCTGACCGTCAGAACCGGCTACGGAACCGGCGACGGGCTCGCCGAGGGTCGTTGGGAGAAGGCGGTGGAGGTCCGGGCCGGGATCCGCCGCCAGCGGCGCGCGCAGGCCCTGCGCCCTCAGGAGCGAGTCGCCGCGGTGCTCGCCGGACGCGAGCGCATCGACGTCTGCGAGCCATTGCTGCTGCGAGCGCGCGCGGACCTCGACCAGGGGCGAGACCGCGAGGCAGCGCTCCAGCTTCGCGCCGGCCTCGAGGCGCTGCTGGCCGAGCCGCCCAAGAGCACGGGACCCGACCAGGAGGAGGATCTCGCGGCACTCGAAGCCAGCCGCGACGCCACCGTCGCGGCCGCCGAGCAGGCGCTTCGCGGCGGCCTCGCTCCGGAGCGGACGGCCGAGCTCGGCGAGACCCTGCGGATCTGCGAGCGAGTCCTGCGGCGCCGCCAGGCGTTGCGCGATTAGCCGGCCGAGGGATTACGCCGAGCGCCGTCTGAGCGCTTCCAGATCGAGCACGGTGATCCGGCGCCGCTCGGTGAGGACCCAGCCGAGCTTCCGCAGGGTCTGGAGGGCCTTGCTCACGGCCTCACGGGACGCGCCCGTCCAGCCCGCGAGCTCCTCCTGCGAAAGCGGTAAGCCGATCTGAAGGCCTCGAGCGGCAGGCTCTCCGTAGCGCTCGACCAGGTCGACGAGCCTCGCGGCGACGCGGCCGACGGTGTCGTGGGCCCCGTACTCGACGCGAATCCGATCCGCATCGCGAAGCCGGCGACTCAGCATCTGCAGGAGGAGCACCCCGACACCTGGGTAGTCGATCAAATAGGAATGGAAGTCGCCCGCCGCGATGGCCAGGGCGTCGACCGGCTCGATTGCCTCTACCGTCGCCGACCTCGGCTCCCCATCGATCGCGGACAACTCGCCCAGCAGGTCGCCGGGGCCCCGGAACGCCAGCACGATCTCCTTGCCCTCCTCGGTCACGGTCGAGACCTTCACCCGGCCGCTCAAGAGCACCACCACCCGGTCGGAGCTGCTCCCCTGGTGGAAGAGCGCCTGGCCCTTGCGGAAGCGCCTCCCGATCCCGCGCTTGCGAAGCGCGCGCGCTTGCTCTTCGTCGAGCGCCCCCAGGAAGCCGACCGCCGGGTTGTCGCTTCGCAAGCCGCCAGCCGATCGCGTGAGGCCCATCGCGCCGAGCCTATCCGCCGTCACCCCTGAACGCGCATTTCTCCACACCCGTGCTGTGGCCAGATGCGTGGATACCGAATCGCTCGGCATGACAGAGTTGACCTCGAGGAGCCGCCAGGTGACCACCACGACCAAGTCGATTGCGCTCGCCCCGCCACGCGATCAGAGCCGCGCCCGCTACCCGGACTCCGAGGGATTCGTGGAGCGCGACGGGGTGCGCCTCTTCTACGAGCTCTACGGCGAGGGAGACCGCACGGTCTTCCTCCTCCCGACCTGGTCGATCATCCACTCGCGCTTCTGGAAGGCCCAGATCCCGTACCTCGCGCGCCACTTCCAGGTTCTCACCTCCGACGGTCGTGGCAACGGGCGGTCCGACCGCCCGTCCGAGCCGGAGGCCTACGTCGAGGAGGAGTTCGCCGACGATGCCCTCGCGGTGATGGATGCAACGGGCGTGGAGCGGGCGGTGCTCGTCTCGCTTTCGAGGGGCGCCGAGCGGTCGCTCCTCCTGGGGGCGGACCATCCCGAGCGCGTGGCGGGCATGGTGTTCATCGCGCCGGCATTGCCGCTGCCCCCGGCCACGCCGCGTGCCGACGCCGAGGAGGCGTTCGCGGCGCGCCTCGAGGCCTATGAGGGCTGGGAGAAGTGGAACCGCAATTACTGGCTCGAGGACTACGAGGGCTTCCTCGAGTTCTTCTTCGGCCGGATCTTCACCGAGCCCCACTCCACGAAGCAGCGCGAGGACGGGATCGGCTGGGCCCTCGACACCGATGCCGAGACGCTGGTGGCGACCCAGCTCGCGACGCGCCTTCCCGACGAGGACAGCGTCCGCGAGCTGGTGGCCCGCGTCGCCTGCCCGACCCTTGTCATCCACGGGCGCGACGACGCGGTGCGCCCCCACGACTCCGGCGCGCGGCTCGCCGAGCTGACGGGCGGCCCGCTCGTGACCCTGGAGGGCGCCGGCCACAACCCGCCGGCCCGAGACCCGGTGAAGGTCAACCTTCTGCTGCGGGACTTCGTCGATCCGGCCCTGCCCCGCCCGCGGGCTTGGACGCGCGGGCGCTCGCGCCGCAAGCGCGCCCTCTACATCTCCTCGCCGATCGGGCTCGGACACGCGCAGCGCGACGTCGCGATCGCGAGGGAGCTCCGCAAGCTCCATCCGGACCTGGAAATTGACTGGCTCGCGCAGCATCCGGTGACCAAGGTTCTCGAGGGTGAGGGCGAGCGCATCCATCCGGCGAGCGAGCACCTTTCCAACGAGTCGCGGCACATCGAGTCCGAGTCCGCGGAGCACGACCTCCATTGCTTCCAGGCCTGGCGGCGGATGGACGAGATCCTGGTCGCCAACTTCATGGTCTTCCACGATCTGGTGGAGGGCGAGCCGTACGACCTCTGGATCGGCGACGAGGCCTGGGAGCTCGACTACTACCTCCATGAGAACCCGGAGCTGAAGCGGGCCAACTACGCCTGGCTCACCGACTTTGTCGGCTGGCTGCCGATGGAGGACGGCGGCCCGCACGAGACGTCCCTCACTGCCGACTACAACGCGGAGATGATCGAGCACATCGCGCGCCATGGGCGCGTTCGCGACCGGGCGCTGTTCGTCGGCAACCCCGACGACGTCGTGGATGAGCGCTTCGGGCCCGACCTGCCGATGATCCGCGAGTGGACGGAGGAGCACTACGACTTCTCCGGCTACGTCACCGGATTCGACCCGGCCGAGTTCGCCGATCGCGAGGCGCTTCGGGACGAGCTCGGCTACGCGCCCGACGAGAAGGTCTGCATCGTCACCGTCGGCGGCTCGGGCGTCGGCGGCCACCTGCTGCGGAGGGTGACCGAGGCGTTCGGCCAGGCCAAGCGCCTCGTGCCCGAGCTGCGGATGATCGTCGTCACGGGGCCGCGGATCGACCCGGCCGGTCTGCCGAGCGGCGAGGGCCTCGAGCTCCGGACCTACGTGCACAACCTCTACCGGCACTTGGCGGCCTGCGACCTCGCAGTGGTCCAGGGCGGGTTGACGACGGCGATGGAGCTGACGGCCAACCGCAGGCCGTTCATCTACTTCCCGCTCAAGCACCACTTCGAGCAGAACTTCCACGTCCATCATCGCCTGGAGCGCTACGGAGCCGGGAGGCGCATGGAGTTCGACGACTCGCCGCCCGACGCGATCGCGGAGGCAATCGCGCAGGAGATCGGCCGCGAGGTGGACTACCGGCCGGTGGAGACCGACGGCGCGCGCCGCGCCGCCGGGCGGCTGGCGGAGATGCTGTAGAGATGACCCCGGCCGCTCGCGTCCTCTGAGCGCGCACGACGAGTGTGGACATCTCCACGCTCGGAGCGTGACAGGATGCGTGGAAGGCGCGACCACGATGAGAGAGGGTTTCGCGTCAATACGAGCAGCCGAGCCCGCTCCCGGGCCAGGGCCGCAACAGCCAAAGACAGGAGAAAGACATGAGCGTGCAGGAAGCGCCCGCCACCGCCTTCGCAGAGGGATTTCGAGGGGATCTCGTGTCCCCCGGCGACGAAGCTTATGACGACGCCCGCGGGCTCTTCAACGGGATGATCGACAAGCGCCCCGCGCTGATCGCGCGCTGCGCCAACGTGGCGGATGTGATCGCCGCCGTCAACCACGCCCGGGACGAAGGCCTCCCGCTCGCCGTCCGCGGCGGTGGCCACAACGGGGCGGGCCTTGGAAGCGTCGACGACGGACTCGTCATCGACCTCTCCTCGATGAACGGGATCCGGGTCGATCCCGAAGCGGGCACGGTCCGCGCTGAGGGCGGGTGCACGTGGGCCGACGTCGACCACGCGACCCACGCGTTCGGGCTCGCGACGCCGAGCGGGATCATCTCGACGACCGGGGTCGGAGGCCTCACGCTCGGTGGCGGCCTCGGACACCTCACGCGGGGCTGCGGCCTGTCGATCGACAATCTGCTCGAGGCGGATGTGGTGCTCGCGGACGGCAGCCTCGTCCGCGCGAGCGAGGACTCGAACCCGGACCTGTTCTGGGCAATCCGCGGCGGCGGCGGGAACTTCGGCGTCGTCACCTCGTTTCTGTTCCGGCTGCACCCGGTCGGGACGATCGTCGGTGGACCGATGTTCTGGCCGCTCGAGCTGGCGGGCGACGTGCTCCGCTGGTACCGCGAGTTCCTGCCGAGCGCCCCGGAGGAGCTCACGGGGTTCTTCGCCTTCCTCGTCGTGCCGCCGGCGGAGCCGTTCCCGGAGGAGCTCCACATGCAAAAGGTCTGCGGCGTGGTGTGGTGCTACAACGGGTCCGAGGCCGATGCGGCCGAAGCGCTCGCGCCGGCGCGGGAGCTCGCGCCGCCCCTGCTCGACGGGGTGCAGCCGATGCCGTTCCCGGCGCTCCAGTCGGCGTTTGACGCGCTGTATGAGCCGGGCCACCAGTGGTACTGGCGAGCTGACTTCGTCAAGGAGATCCCAGACGAGGCGGTCGAGCGCCACGTCGAGCACGGCTCCGAGCTCCCGACGATGCTCTCGACGATGCACCTGTATCCGATCGACGGCGCCGCCAGCCGGGTGGGAAACACGGACACGCCGTGGGCGTATCGCGACGCGCGCTGGGCGCAGGTGATCGTCGGAGTCGACCCCGACCCGGCGAAGGCCGACGAGCTGCGCTCCTGGACGGTGGACTACTGGGACGCCCTGCACCCGCATTCGGCTGGCGGCGGCTACGTCAACTTCCTCGGCGAAGGAGAGGGCCAGGACCGCGTGCGGGCAACCTACGGCGACAACTACGACCGGCTCGCCCGTGTCAAGGCGCAGTACGACCCGGAGAACCTGTTCCGCGTGAACCAGAACATCGAGCCCGCGGCCTGAGGAGGCGGATTCGCGACCTATCCGAGCCCGTCGAGCAACCCGGCTCCGGTGAGGCTCTGACGCCAGCCGTTCCGCTCGGCCGCCGCGAGGATCGGCGACGCGATGGCCGCGGCGCGCTCCAGGTCGCCGGCTCCATGGCGCACTCGGGCCACCGCGAGGTAGGCGTGGGCGCCGAACAACCAGGCACCGCCGACCGGGACCGACACCCGCCCGAGCAGCTCCTCGCCGCGGTCGGCGAGCTCCTGCGCCCCACCGGCATCGCCGAGCATCGATCGCGCGCAGGCGAGTAGACACACGCATCGGGTGAGCTGGGCCGGCGGGTTCCCCGCCTCGGCGACTCGAAGGCCGCGGCCGAGGCACTCGGCGGCCTCGTCAGGCGCCCCCGCTTCGAGCAGCGCCCAACCCAGGCTGGCGTCCGCCCAGCTCGCCCACTCCGCGCCGCCGTGGCCATGCGCTAGGTCGGCCGCCGACCGGCCATGCTCAATCGCCCCCTGGTGATCGCCCTTGGCGAGATGAAGCCAGCAGAGGGCGTCGAGGAACAGCGGCTCCTGATAGCGGTAGCCCTGGTTACGGGTCAGCTCGAGCGCCTCGGCCAGGCGCTCCTCGGCTTCGTCCCAGCGTCCTCTCGCCAGCGGGACGAACGCCGACTCGAGCAGGACCCAGGGGACGTAGAAGGAGTCCTCCGGGCGTGCCCGAAGCGAGGCAAGCAGATCGTCGGTCAGCTCCTCCAGCCGCGCGATGTCGCCGAGCTGCTGGGCGACCAGCTTGAGCGCGTCCTTCGCTCGGTCGAGCGAGCGTCGATCGCCCTCCGCGGAGGCGAGTGCCAGCGCCCGCCCGCCAACCTCGGCGGCGCTGTCGAGCCGTAGCTGCTGCACGTATTGGATCGCCAGCCGCGCGAGCGCATTGACGCGGGCGAGCGGCGCCACCCCCTCCGACGCCCGCACCGTCTCCTCGATCAGGCGCGTCGCTTGCCCGGAGTCGCGCGAGCGCCAGTAGCTCACCAGCTCCAGCGACGCCTCCACCTCGAGCTCGGCGTCGCCGGCGATCCGCGCGGCGGCGATCGCCGCCTCGAAGTCCCGCCGTGAATCGTCCAGGTCGCCGATCGAGAATCGCAGCTTCCCTCGCAAGAAGGTCGCCGTGCGCACCTCGGGGTCGGAGTCGTCGAGGCCGAGGCGTTCTGCGGCCGCGAGCGCGCGGTCGTAGTGCTCGATCGCCTCCTCCAACGAGTACACGCGGGCCGCGGCGTCCGCCGCCCGGCGGTGGTGGTCGAGGGAGCGCCGATCATCCCCCGCGACGTCGGCGTGATGGGCAACCATCCCGGCGAACTCGTCGATGCGATCCGCGTAGATGGACTCGATCGCGGCGATCGCGGCGGCGTGGAGCTCGGAGCGGCGGCGGCGAAGCAGCGCGCGATAGGCGGTCTCCTGGATCAGCGTGTGACGGAAGGCGACAAGGGGAACCGGCCAGCGGGCCGCACCCCGAAGGACCTCGGCCGCTCCCAGCTCGCCGAGCGCGTCGGTGGTGTCCTCGCCCTCCGCCACCTCCTCGAGCAGCGAAACCGGGAACTGGCGGCCGAGGACCGCGGCGACGCCGAGCAGGCGCTGCGCTGCCGGCGACAGCCGGTCAAGCCGGGCGCCGATCAGCTTCTCGACCGTCTCCGGTACCTCGACCGGCACCTCGCGGTCGAAGCTCCACCCCCCCTCTCCACCGCGCAGCGAACCGGACTCGATCATCGAGCGGACGAGCTCCTCCAGGTAGAAGGGATTCCCCGCGGCGCGCCCGAGCAGGCGCCGTTCGAGCCCGGCCGGAAGCGTGGCCTCGCCCACCAGCGCCGCCAGCAGCTTGCGGTCGCGCTCGCCGTCGAGCGCTTCGAGCGTGGTTTCACGCGTGAGGTGCGCCAGCGTGCCCAACGTGCGCTCGCGAAGCGCCCATGCCGGGTGGTCGCGCTCCGGGCGCGCCACCAGGATGAGCAGGATCGGCGCCTGCTCGCACACCTCGAGGAGGCGCTCCACCAGCGAGAGCGATGAGGCGTCGGCCCAATGGAGGTCGTCAAGCGCCAGCGCCACCGGGCCATCCTCCGCGAGCCGAGCGAACAGCTCCGCGACCGCGGCGCGGATCCGCTCCTGGATCACCTGTGGCGGCGGATCAGCAGAGTCCTCGTCAGCCACCGCTGCGGATGCCAGCACGATCCGAAGCGGCTCGGCGAGCCCGGTCGCGCGGTGCGCGGCGAGGCGCTGAAGCTCGTCGTCCAGCGCCGCCGCGACCTCCTCCAAGCCGCGCTCGCTTGCGACCTCGCCCAACCAGTCGCGGAGCAACCCCCGAAACGGCCAGTAGGGAAGCGCCTCGCCGTAGGACACGCATCGGCCCTCGAACCACCGGGGCTCGCCGCCCGGCGCTTCCGCTCCAACAAAGCGCCGGCGAAGCTCGGCGACGAGGCGCGACTTGCCGATCCCGGGCTCGCCCGTCACGAACAGGATCCGCCCTTTTCCCGCCAGGACCTCGTCGATGGCCTCGACCCCGCGTCGAAGCTCCTCATCACGCCCCACGAGCTCGGCGCCCACGACCTGGTGCTGCCGTCCGCTCGGCGTCTGGCGAGCCTGAATGGCACGTCGGGCGATCACCGGCTCCGCTTTGCCCTTCAGCTCGAGCTCAAGCGGGGCGTCGAACTCGAAACGCTCGGCGGCCGCGCGGTGCGTGCGCGGGCCAACGAGGACCGTGCCGGGCCGGGCGGCGGCCTGCAACCGCGCGGCGGTATTGAGCGCGTCCCCGACGGCTCCGTATTCGAGCTTCGCGCCGCGCCCCACCCGGCCGAGCACGGCGAGCCCAGTCTCGATCCCCACTCGCACGGCGAGGCCCTCGATGTCCCACTCCCGGGCGATCTCGTGGCTCTCCGCTGCGATCGTGTCGACGATCTCGAGCCCCGCCAGGATGGCGCGCTCAGGGTCGTCTTCGTGGGCGACAGGGGCTCCAAAGAGCGCCAACAGGCCATCACCGGCGTACTCGAAGACCTCGCCGCCGAAGCGCTCCACGGCGGCCGCCATCCGCGCGACCGCGCCCCCGACGACCCCCTTGAAGTCCTCCGGGTCCAAGCGCTCGCCGAGGGCCGTCGAGCCGACGACGTCCGCAAACAGGGCGCTGACCACCTTGCGGGCCTCGCGCGGCGGCGCCGCGGAGGCGACCGGGGCGCCGCACGACGAGCAAAAGCGCGCGTCGGCCGCGAGCTCCGCGCCGCAGCTGGCGCAGGACGAGGTCACGAGGCGAGTCTAGACATGGCTTTGTGCAAGAAGACACGGAACTCGTGACCTGCGGCGGGTAGGGTCGAAGCCGCATGGCGGTGACAGTGATCCTCTCCCCACACCAAGACGACGCGGTGTTCTCGCTGTGGCACGTGCTGTCGGGGCCGGGGGAGGTACGCGTCGTCAACGTGTTCGCAGGCGCGCCGGCCTCCGAGCGACTCGGCTGGTGGGATGCGGAGACCGGCGCATCGGATCCTGCCTCGCGCGCACTCGAGCGCGGTCGCGAGGACCGCGCGGCGCTCGGGCTCGCCGGGCGATCTTCCGTCAACCTCGACTTCGTGGACGCCCAGTACCGCGACGGCGAGCCCCCGACCGAGGCGATAGCGGCCGCCCTCGGCGCAAGCGTCCCCGACGAGGCCCTCCTGCTCGCGCCGGCCGGCCTCGGCGGCCACGCAGATCATCGCCTGGTCCGCTCCGCCGCCCTCTCGCTGCGCGAAACGGGGCGCCGGCTCGCGCTCTACGCGGACATCCCGCACGCCACGCGCCACGGCTGGCCCGGTTGGGTGACCAACGGCCAGCACGAGCGCGAGCCTCAGGAGCCGAGCGAGGCCTGGCGGGCCGACCTCGATGGATCGGGGATCGCGCTCGGCGAGCTCGTGGCCCGGGTCCACTCCCTCGATGATCGCGAGGCGCAGGGCAAGGCGACGGCGCTCGCGGAGTACCGGACGCAGCTCCCGGCGCTGGACGTCGAATTCTCGCTCAGCGCCCGACCGGAGGCCCTTCGCTACGAGATCGTCTGGCAGCTGTGATGGTCCGAATCAAAGGGCGGCAAGAACCGCCTGGAGCTCCTCGACCACGTCACCGTCCAGCCGAACGGCGGCATCGGAGTCGTAGCTCGTGGAGCTCTTGGTGACGATCGCGATTCGCCCCCCGCTCGTCAGCGTCAGGCCCGGCAGGCCGGCCACGGGATAGACCTCGAGCGACGAGCCGACGCAGAGCAGCAGCTCGGCCCGTGCGCACCACTCCTGAGCCTGCTCCATCGCCTCCGCGGGCAGGAGCTCGCCGAACAGCACCACGTCCGGCTTCACCTTGCCGGCACAGCAGGTGCAGGTGGCAATTCCGTCGTCGTCGAACAGCGACTCCACCCGCTCCAACTCGAAGCTCGCGTCGCAGCTGGTGCAGCTGGCCGTCGCAATCGACCCGTGCACCTCCACCAGGCGCTTGGACCCCGCCTTCCGGTGGAGGAGGTCGATGTTCTGGGTGATCACTGCGTCCAGCAGGCCACGCCGCTCGAGCTCGGCCAGCGCCTCATGGGCGGGGTTTGGCTGCTTGTCGGACAGCGCGTGGAAGCGGGGCCGGTAGAACTCCCAGAAGCGGCGGGTGTCCCGGTGGAAGGCGTCGATCGTTGCTACGGACATCGGGTCGACCTTCTCCCAGATGCCCTTGCCCGGGGTGCGGAAGTCCGGGATCCCCGACGGGACCGAGATCCCCGCTCCGCTGAGCGCCACCGTGCACCCGCTCTCCCGAATGAGCTCGGCGAGCTGCGCCGCGGCCGCACGCGAGGGGGCTTGCTTCTCCTTGGCCGGCATCAGCGGATCTCGGCTGGGTAGGGGACTAGTGGAGCGGGACGTCGGGGCCCTCGCGGCGGCCGGCGTAGCGCGTACTTCATGCCCCACCGGGGGCGGGTGTCGGGCATCCCCGGCCTGGGGTCGGCTTGGGCTGGCCGGCCGGGGGTGCCCGGCGACCGCCCTACTGCCCTTTCCACCGCGGCTTGCGCTTGCCGAGGAACGCCGCGATCCCCTCGCGCGCGTCCTCGGAGCCGAACGCGGTCGCGAAGCCGCCCTTCTCCGCCTCGATCCCCTGATCGAGGTCGGCCTTCGCCGAGACCTTCTTCACCTGCTCGACGGCAACGGGCGCCTGGCCGCCGAGCTTGCGGGCCCACGCGAGCGCCGTGTCGAACAGTTCGTGATCCGGAACGACCTCATTGGCGAGCCCCACCTCATAGGCCTGCGGAGCGGAGATCGCGTCGCCGAGCAGGTTCATCTCGAGGGCCTTGGCCTCGCCCACCAGGCGCGGCAGGCGCTGCGTGCCGCCAAAGCCGGGGATGATCCCCAGGTTGATCTCCGGCTGGCCGAAGCTCGCCGACTCGGCCGCGATCCGGAAGTCGCACGCCATCGCCAGCTCGCAGCCCCCGCCCAGCGCCAGCGAGTTGACGGCAGCGATCGTGACCTTGCTCGACTGCTCCATCCGTCGAAGTACGCCATGTCCGCCGTCCAGCAACTCCTTGCCGGCCGCCGGATCGGTCATCTTCGTGAACTCCTTGATGTCGGCGCCGGCGCAGAACACGGCGAAGTTCGACGAGGCGACGACCACCGCGCGGATCTCGTCGCGCGACTCGATCTCGTCCCAGAGGGCGGTCAGGTCTCGCACCACCTGCGGGGATATCGGGTTGGTCGGGGGCCGGTTGAGCCACAGGATCGCCAGCTCGTCGCGCGTCTCGAAAAGGATCGTGTCCTTCTGCTCGAAGCCGTCATCGGCCCGCGGGTAAAAGAAGAACCCCTGGCCCGACTTCTTGCCGAGCCGTCCCTGATTCACGAGCCGCCGCAGGAGCGCAGGCGCGGCGAACCCGTCGCCCCACTCGCGCTCGGCCAGCCCGAGGCGCTCCAGCATCTCGTCGAGACCGGCCTCGTCGGCGCGCGCCAGCGGGCCGGGCAGGATTCCGGCTCCCATCATCATCCCGAGGTCGACGTCCTTGGTGGAGGCGACTCCCTCGTCGACCACCATCACCGCCTCCACGAACGCCTTGAGCTGGAAGCGCTCCACCACCGTGGTCTCAGCCGTCGCCGCCTCCATCTCAGCCTCCGTGGGCGTAGTAGCCCTCGCCGGTCTTCTGGCCGAGCTTGCCGGCCTCGACCAGCTCCTTCATGCGTGGATGAACGTAGAACCTGTCGCCGTAGCTCGCCTGCAGGTGCTCGGCCACGTGCAGCACCGTGTCGAGGCCGAGCAGGTCGGAGAGGAAGAACGGGCCCATCGGGGTCACTTTGGCCTCGGCGATCTCCTTGTCGATCTCCTCCGGTGAGCGGCCGCTCTCGTCCTGATAGCGCCAGATCTCCGACGCGGCGGAGTTGAGCACCCGGTTGACGACGAATCCGGGCTCCTCGCCGCATCGGATCGGGTTCTTGCGGATCTGCATCGCGAAGTTCGCAGCGGCCTGGGCCGTCTCCTCCGACGTCTCCTCCCCTTCGACGACCTCGATCAGGCGCATCACCGACGCCGGGTAGAAGAAGTGGAAGCCGACCACCTGGTCGGGGCGCGTGGTCGCAGAGCCGATCTCCGAGATCGACAGGGCCGAGGTGTTCGAAGCCAGAACCGCATGCCCGGGCGTCTGCTCTTCGAGCTCCGCAAAGACCGCCTGCTTGATGTCCATCCGCTCGGGCACCGCCTCGACCACGAAGTCCACGTCGCCGAAGCCCTCGTACTCGGTGGTCCCGCTGATCAGGGCCAGGATCTCCTCCCGGCGAGCGTCGGCCTGCTCGGAGGAGATCTTCTCCTTGGCAACCAGGCTCGCGAGCTGCCCCTGGGTCACCTCGCGGGCCTTCTCGAGCCCCGCGTCGACGAGCTCCTGCTTGACGTCCTTCATGACCACGGGGATGTCCGCAGAGGCGATCACCTGGGCGATCTCACCCCCCATCGTCCCGGCGCCCAGGACCGCTGCCTTGAAGACGAACATGGCGCCGAAATCTATACACCACGCTTACGGCCTGCCGCCACGTAACAGGCCCTAGCCCGCCGCCCCCGGACGCGTGAGCAGATGGGAAATGCCCGAGCCGCAGGCGAGGGCAAGGTGTTCAGGCGGGAGCGGAGGAGGCGGCGGAGTTATTCGGGAGGATGTCGTCGGAGTCATTCCTCCCCGACCTCGAGCTTGAGGCGATCGAGTGATCGCCCCATCGATCCACGCATCTGGGAGCGGATGAACAGCCAGTCCGTGACCAATGCGAACGGCCCCCCGCTGACGAGCCGGTAATCGAGCCGCTGCGCGACCAGGGTCCCCTGACCCTCGATCGCGAACGTGGTCCGGAGCTCTCCGGCGCTGGAGGGATCGCGAAACGCGACCCGGTGCAGGCGTCTGGGCTCGTGCTCGAGCACGTGCTCGGTGACCTCGCCCCGCCCGGCCGGGATCGAGCTCCAGCGAAGCGACCCGCCCGCCTCCGGGTAGCGGTCGGACGCCACCACGTGCCCGAAGCCGTCCACCCACGCCGGCCAGCCCCGCGGATCGAAGTAGTAGCCCCATACCTCGGCGAGCGAGCCGTCCACGAGCACCGACTGCGAGATCGTGCTCATCCGTAGATCTCGCGCTTGATCAGGGTCACGGAGCGGATTGCCGAGTCAAGGAAGGGCTCGAGCTCCGCGACCAGCCTGCGGTACTCCTTGCGCCCCGCCGGGGTGATCGAGTAGAAGCGGCGCGTGCGTCGATCCGGATGCTCCCACTGGCCTTCGATCAGCCCGCGGGCCTCAAGGTCCCGAAGCAGCGGATAGATGGTGTTCGGGTTGACGGAGATGATCCCGTCCGTGATCGCCTCGATCTCCTCGATCAGGCGATTCCCGTAGGCGGGCTCGCGAGCGATCAGATGGAGGGCGAGGAGCGGGAACAGGTCGCGGCGGCGAACCTCACCGCCGAACACGTCCATGGCGCCGCCGCGACGCGCGGGCTCCCTGGGCGCCTCGGAGGCTCCCCGGGTCCTCGCCGCTCTCGCGGCCTCGGCGAGCCGCTTGGCGCCCTTTTCGGCCTCTCGGGCCATTCCAGGCGACTATAGGTGTAGCCTCAACGCGACGTCCAACAGGAGGGACCAGATGGCCAACATGACCTCAAGCGATCGCGCCCAGTACGACCGGCCCGACCTGAGCGCGCCCGACCGCACGCTGCGCGTGACGAACCGCCGACCGGTGATCGCCTACACGGCCGTTGCCGTCCTGATCCTCATCGCGCTGGTCTACGCGGTCGCCTGGGGGATCAACGGCTGGGCACAGGCGCTCGTGCTCGGAGTGCTGCTCGTGACCGCCGTCGGGCTGATGATCGCCATCAGCCCGAGACGCCGGGCCTAGCTAGCGGCCCTCAGGCCGTCGCCGGCGCCTGCTCCGCGGCGCGCTCGCTCGCGTCGGTCTCCTCGCGCGTGGTCTCCGGCTGCGGCTCGTCGACGTGACGCGGCATCAGCACCTCGCGGGCGATTACCAGCCGCTGGATCTGGGACGTGCCCTCATACAGCTGCATGATCTTCGCGTCGCGCATCAGCTTCTCGACCGGGTACTCCTTGATGAAGCCGTAGCCGCCGTAGACCTGGACGGCGTCGACGGTGACCTCCATGGCCGTGTCGGCGGCGAAGCGCTTCGCGTGCGAGGAGACCAGCGTGTTCCGCTTGCCCTGGTCGAGCAGCACGGCCGACTCCCAGACGAGCAGGCGGCTCGCCTCGATCTTGGTCGCCATGTCGGCGATCATGAAGGCGACCGCCTGGTGCATGGCGATGGGGACGCCGAACTGGACGCGCTCCTTGGAGTACTCGGACGCGAACTCGAACGCAGCGCGGGCGATCCCGACCGCCATCGAGGAAACGGCCGGGCGCGTGCGGTCCAGCGTCGTCATCGCGAGCTTGAAGCCGTGGTTCTCCTCGCCGAGCATGTTCTCGGCCGGGATCTCGACCTCGTCGAAGGAGATCGTGGCGGTGTTCGAGGCGCGTTGGCCGAGCTTGTCCTCCTTCTTGTCGACCGTGACCCCGTCCGAGTTGCGGTCCACCACGAAGGCGGTGATCCCGCGGTGTCCGGCTTCCGGGTCGGTCTTCGCGTAGACCGTGTACCAGTCGGCGTAGCCGCCGTTGGTGATGAAGCACTTGGAGCCCGAGATCACGTACTTGTCGCCCTTCTTGACGGCGCGGGTCTTCATCCCGCTGACGTCGGAGCCGGCGTCGGGCTCCGTCAGGCAGAACGAGGCGAGCTTCGGCGCCTCGGTGAGCATCCCGAGGTACTTCTTCTTCGTCTCCTCGGAGCCCCCGATCAGAAGCGGCGCGGACGCGAGGCCGTTGGCCATCAGGCTCGTGCCGATCCCCGAGCAACCCCAGCCCAGCTCCTCCTCGATGAGGCAGCCGGACAGGTAATCGAGTCCGGGGCCGCCGTAGGCCTCCGGGATGTGGACGTTCATCAGCCCAACCTCGAAGGCCTTCTCGATGATCTCCTGGGGCCAGGTGCCGTCCCGGTCGTAGTCCCAGGCCACGGGGCGGATCTCCTTCTCAGAGAAGTCGTGGGCCAGGTCTCGCAGGTCCTTCTGCTCGTCGGTCAGCGTGAAGTCAACCAAGGCTGCGGCGCTCCTTTGCATTTGGGACGGGTCAATCGGGCTACCGATTGACTGGTCAGTCAACCAAGCGAATGCTGGAGAGGATACCGAAATCGTGGTCACCGTCCCCACGTTTCGGGGAGATCGGTGGCCGATCGTCCGCCCCGGGCGTACCCTAGGCGCGTGACACCCGTCGCGCTCAGCCTCAGCACTGGCGACGTGATCCTGATCGTGGTTCTGGCGGCGATCCCGGTGTCGTTGCTCACCTTCCTGGGCGCCGGCAACGCCCTGCGGCAGATCGGCAAGGGGCAGTTCGCAGTCGAGTTCGAGCGCGACCTCCGGGGTGGAATCACCGACGACTCCGGCGCCGCGTCCTCACAGGCCCGCGAGGCCGAGCTCCGGCAAATGCTGGAGGCCAAGGCCTACCGGCAGCGGTCCCGGGGCGAGCGGCCCCTCGACGTCGACGCGGAGCTGGCGAAGCTGCTCGCCGAGGCGCCCCACACCAGCCTCGAGCCCGATCCCCAGCTGGCGGACGAGGTCCGCCAGCTCGTCGTCGCCCGCAACGATCGACGCATCCGTCAAGGCCAGGAGCCGCTCGACGTTGACCGCGAGGTCGAGCGCCAGCTTCGCGAGCTGGAGGGTCTCGGACAGTAGCGGGCGGGCCTGGGCACCGGTAGGATCGTGGCCTTGGCGGTCGACCCGGAGATAACCAGTCGCACGGTGGACGTCGACGAGATGCTGGTGCGTCCCGGCACCTACTTCAACCCCCAGACCGAGATCGTGGTCATCGTCGACGACTCGACCTCGGTCGATCAGGAGATCTTCAATATGGAGGAATACGAGGGCTCGGACTGGGTGAGGGTGTCCGACGACGTCCCGGTCGACGAGGACACCCTCGATCAGACCCTCGAGGAGTTCCAAACCCACTACCACGGCGGCACGGCCGGCTCCGTCTCCGCGACGGCGCTCGAGCAGGGCGACGGGACGGACGACGAGGAAGAGGACGGCGAGTCCCAGGACCCCGGGCGCGAGGACTGAGCGATGGCCGGATATCAGGTGGCCAAGCGAGAGGACGCCGTCGACTTCATGGCGCAGTGGCCCGGCTTCGGGGAGATGCGCTGGTACACGGAAGCCGCCGGCTGCGAGCAGGTCGCTTTCTCGTGGCGGTCGATGCCGCCGAACACCGGCGGCAGGGGCAGCTACGGTCACCGGCACCCCGGCCAGGAGGAGATCTACTTCGTGCTCGAGGGCACGGTCACGTTCAAGGTGGGAGACGAGGTGTTCGAGGTCGGGCCGAAGACCGCGGTGAGACTGAGCGGCGAGGAGCCCTACTCGGTCCACAACGACACCGACGCTGAGGTCGAGCTCGTGCTGATCTCAACCAAGCGGGAAGACGCGCAGACCGAGCGCGAGGAAGACTTCTGGCCGAACTAGGAGCTGCGGCGGTCGGATCGCTAGATTCAGGGCCGTGCTCGCGGTCGGCGACACCGCCCCGGATTTCACCCTCCCCGACCAAGCGGGCAACCCGGTAACCCTCTCCGAGCTCCGCGGTCAGGCGGTGGTCGTCTACTTCTACCCGCGCGCCGACACGCCCGGGTGCACGACCCAGGCGTGCGCCGTGCGCGACCACACGGCTGACTACGAGCGGACGGGCGCCCGGGTGATCGGGATCTCGCCGGACCCGCCTCGTGCGGTGACGAGCTTCGCGGGCAAGTACGGCCTGGAGTTCACGCTGCTCGCCGACGAGGACCACGCGGTCGCCGACGCCTACGGGACCTGGGTCGAGAAGCAGATGGCCGGCAAGACGTACGAGGGCGTCCAGCGGGCGACCTTCATCGTCGGACCGGACGGGCGAATCGCGCGCGTCTTCCCGAAGGTTTCGCCGAAGACGCACGACGAGGTCGTGCTCGCGGCGCTGGCCGAGCTCGCTGACGAGCCCGAACGCGCCTAGGCGAACCAGAAGACCACGGCGAACACCGCGTAGGCAGCGAGGAGCTGCACGCCCTCGAACCAGGTCGACTCTCCCTCGGTCGTCACGTAGTTCGCGACGAGCACCGCGAGCACCACGCCGGCGAGCTCGAAGCCGTTGAGGACGAGGGGCATCGGGTCGGGGCCGATGAAGAACGAGACCAGGACGAGGAGCGGGGCGACGAACAACGCGATCTGGGCGCTCGAGCCGATCGCGATGTTGACCGAGAGGTCCATCTTGTCCTTGCGGGCCACGATCACCGCGACCCAGTGCTCGGCAGCGTTTCCGACGATCGCGACGACGATCGCGCCGATGAAGAACTCGGTCAGTCCGAGCGACTCCGACGCCGCGCTGATCGAGCTCACGAGGATCTCGGACATCACGCCCACCGCGATCCCGGCGATCGCGAGCATGATCACCGACCTGCGGACCGACCAGCCCCAGGTGGACTCGTCCTCGTACTCGGGGTTGAAGATGTCCCTGTGCGTGCGGAGCGAGAAGACGAGGCCGGCGACGTAGGTGATCATCAACAGACCGGCGACGATCGCCGACAGGGTCTCGATCGTCGAGCCGAACGACACGCGCTCGGCCCCGACCGCCGGGAGCCCGCCGCCGTCGACCAGCTGGAAGATCGCCGGCATGACGAGTGCCACGGCCGCCAGCAGCAGCATCGAGGTCTGGACGCTCGCCGCCGTGCGGTTGAAGTGCTGGCGGTCACGTCCCAGTCCTCCAACCAGCATCGAGGCGCCCAGGACCAGCAGGATGTTGCCCAGAATCGAGCCGATCAGCGACGCCTTGACCACCTCGTGCAACCCATGGCCGAGCGCGAACAGCGCGATGATCAGCTCGGGGGCGTTGCCGAAGGTGACGTTCATCAGGCCGCCGATTCCGGGCCCCGATCGCGAGGCCAGCTCCTCCGTCGCTCTCCCCATCAGCGCGGCGGTCGGGATGATCCCGAGGGCTGAGGTGAAGAACACGAGCTCCTCGCTCGCGTTCGCGACCTCGAGCACGATCGCGATCACGATGAACGGCACCAGCAGGTAGGGCCACCCCTGCGGGCCGATGAAAAAGCGCGCGTTGAGCGGCGGCCTGCCGTTCTGGGAGGGCATCCAGGCAGCCTATTCGCCGCCGTGATCTAGACTCCGCCCGCGTGAGGACGCGCCGTTTCGGTGACACGGACCTCGAGGTCTCGGAGATCGGCTTTGGAACCTGGGCCCTGGGCTCGAACTGGTGGGGGGACGTTCCGGAATCGGCGGGAGAGCGGCTTCTGAACGAGGCGCTCGAGCTCGGGATCACCTTCTTCGAGACCGGCGACGCCTACGGCCAGGGAGCGAACGAGGAGCTGGTCGGCCGCGTGCTCGGTCCTCATCGCGACCGAATCCAGCTCTCGACCAAGTTCGGCTACGTCATCGCCGAGGGCCGCCGCGAGCACTCCGAGGGCGAGCGCCCGCAGAGTTGGGACGGGCCCTTCGTTCGTGCGGCGCTCGAGGCGAGCCTGCGGCGCCTCGGCACCGATCGCGTCGACCTCTACCAGCTTCACAACCCGCGTATGGACGCGATCGACGCGGACGACTGCTTCGCGACCCTCGAGGAGCTGCGGGACGAGGGCAAGATCCGCCATTACGGGGTTGCCCTCGGGCCCGCGATCGGCTGGCGCGAGGAGGGACTCCGGGCGATCGCCAGGCGCGGCGTCGCCTCCGTGCAAACCGTCTACAACCTGCTCGAGCAGGACCCCGGGCGGGACCTCATGGCGGCCGCGGCCGAGCACGGAGTAGGCGTGATGGCCAGGGTCCCGACCTCATCAGGTCTGCTGGATGACAACCTGAGCCCCGAGACGACCTTCGGCCCCGGCGACCACCGGCGGCACCGACCCCGTGAGTGGCTGGTCGAGGGTCTGCAGAAGATCGATCGAGTCCGGTTCCTCTGCGAGGCCGGCACGGGCCGCACGATGGCGCAGGCAGCGCTGCGGTTCATCCTCGCGCAGCCTCAGATGACGGTCGTGATCCCCACGATCACCAACGAGGACGAGCTCCGCGAGTACGCGGGCGCGGGCGCGGTCCCCGAGCTGACCGACGACGAGCTGGCGCGCGTCGCCGAGCTCTACGAACGCAACTTCGACGTCGAGCCCGTCGGGGCGTAACTAGCGCCCTAAGGCGCGCCGCCAGCACCAAGGGAACGAAGCGCGCCCGCACCCTTGAGCGCCGAGAGCGGCTTGGTGTTCGAAGGTGCGGTGATGGTCTGCGTCGAGTTGACGTCGCCTAACGTCAGGGAAAACGTGCCATCGACGGTACCCAGCGGTACAGCTGACCCAGGGGACAACGCCGCGAGATCGAGCGTGAGGTGCAGATCGAGCTTTCGGAGCAGCTTGTCGCTCTCACCCGAGTACACGTCGATCGTGGCGCTCTTCACGGCGGGCTCGAGCTTGTCGAGCTGCGACGGATCGAAGCTTTGGCTCGAGGTGCCTTGAAGCTGCTGAGCAATGTTGGCGATGTCCGTAACGATCTGTTTGACGTTGGCGTCGCCGGACACATGGATCGTGTCGGTTCCGTCAACGTTGTCGATCCCATCGTTCTTGACGTTCGTAAGCCAATTTGAGAAGTCGACCTCACAGACGCTGGCATTTCCTCCCGCTTGCTGAACCGCTTGCTGGCACGCCTGGGTAAACCCCTGCCCGTTCGCTTGCTGGCTTTGCGCAGTGGCGCTTTGGGCAACCTGGGCCTGGAGCTGGTCGAAGATTTGAGTCCCAAGCTCATACGACTGGCCCTTGTACGTGACATAGGCGTTGTCGCTCGTGATGGTCAGCCCGCCGTCGAAGCTGAAGTTTTGGCCGGCGACATCCCCGCTCGCCGACGCTGTCCACTGGACCTGCGGGATGTGCGTGGTGTCGCCTGTTCCCTGGAATGGACCGCTTAACTTCGCAGATACATTGCCGGAGCTGCCGGCTGAGCCGTCGAGGCTGAGATCGAGCACTCCGCTGTTGATCGTGTTCTGGTTGTTGAAGGTCTCCTTGAGAACCTGGCTCGGGTCCTCGCTGTTGCTGCTGCTGGAGCTTCCGCACCCGGCGACAGCCACCGGAACGGACACGGCGACGACCAATGCGACAACCAGGATTCGAAGGCGGCTCAAGTCGTGCTCCTCGTGCTCGGAGTTACTCAGTCGCGGCAGGGTACAGCAAGGTTCTGACGCCGCCGCCTAGGGGCCGTCGAGTGCGGCGGCCACCGCCCGCGCCTTGTCGAGGGCGCGGCGAAACAGGCGGGATTCCTGGGCGGGGCTGAGGCCCAGCGCCCGTGCCGCCTCCCTGCGCGAGCGGCCCGCCCCGAGGCGCAGGAAGAGCAGCGATCGCTCTCGCCCGTCGAGCGATCCGAGGATCCGAGAGAGCCAGTGCCGGCGCTCGACGGCCTCGAGTCCCTCGTCGTCCCGGGCAAGGGCGTCGAGTGGCGCGGAGGACTCCGCCTCGTGTCCGGCGTTCAACGATGTAGTCCGCTGGGCCTCGGCGAGCTCCATCGTCGCGCGCGCCTCGTCGTCGGTGAGGCCGGTCTCCGCGGCTACCTCATCCGCGCGGGCCGGGCGCCCGAGGCGGCCCGAGATCGCCCTCGCCGCCCGGATCACCTTCGCCGCATCGGACTGTCTGGCTCGAGGCCCTCGGGGCAACCCCAGGTTGTCGCGCAGGTGGTGCCGGAGCTCGCCGTGGATGAACGGCACCGCGAACTGGGCGAGGGGGGTGCCGCGGTCGGGGTCGAAGCGAGACACGGCCTTGACCGCACCCACGATCGCGACCTGCTCCAGGTCGTCGAGCCGCTCGGGGCCGCCCGCGTAGCGGCGGGCAACCCGGCGGGCGAGCGGCAGCAGCCCAAGGACCAACTGATCGCGACCGGCGAGAGCACCGCCCCGCCATTCATGGACCGTCAGGTCGCTCCCGCGATCCTCGCCGCTGAAATCCACATTCGCCTCCTCGAACTAGTCCGCTCGCCTCCCACACCGGGCGGAGGTGACGTCTAGTTGGCTCCAAGCTAAGCGCGCTGGGCACGGCGCTTCAAGTCCCTACCCGTTTCTGGTTTAGCGCATGTAGGTAGGACATCTCGGTAGTACGGAATCAACCGTTTCGGGTCGGCGAATTCGTGGCATAACAGGGAGTGGATGGCTGGCGCGCGCACACCTGCGGCCGTTGTGGTCGGACTCCTTTCGAGCTGCCTGCTCGTGATCGCCCTCGCATTCGCCCCCGCTGCCCTCGCCGTCACGCCTCCCATCCACCACGTCGTGCCCTCCGCCCCGCAGCCCGCCGCCGCGCCACTCCACACCGCGACCGCCGCCGTCCAGAAGGTCACGGCGAAGGTCCCCAGCACCCCGCCCACCACGCCCGCCGTTCAGGCCCCTCCCGCTCCCCCGACGAAGCCCGCCACTCCCCCCGCCCCGAAGCCCACCACGCCCCCAGCGAGCACCGCCACCCACGCCGTTCAGCACGCCGTCGCACCCTCCGCTCCCAAGTCCCCCACGCCGCCCACACAGCCCGTCACAAAGGCCATCCACCACGCCGCGTCGGGTCCCATCAACGCCGCCACGAGGACCGCTCACGACGCCACCTCGGGTCCCATTCACACCGCCACACGGGCCATTCACCACGCCGCGCCCGGCACCGCGGGCCCGACCATCGGCGCCGTTGAGGACGCAACCGGTTCCGTCCAGCATGCAGCCCAGGGGCTCACCGGCACCGCCACCCACGCCATCCAGGACGCCACCTCGGGGCTCACCGGCACCGCCACCCACGCCATCCAGGACGCCACCTCGGGGCTCACCGGCACCGCCATCCAAACCATCCAGGACGCCACCTCGGGGCTCGGAGACGGGCTGCGCAACGTCGTCGATCAAACACGCGGCACCGTGCGGCACGTCACCGGCCAGGTCCCGCAGCATCTGCTACCTCCACCGCTGCGAAACCCGGTACCCACAGCTCCGGGGGCGCCCTCGAGCCCGTCCCACCCGTCCGGAACGCTGAATCCCCCCACCGCCTTGAATGGCTGGGCAGGATCCGGATCGACCAACGCGCAGCTCGCCCCGCACCAGCAGCCCGCGGCCTCATCCAGCACCGGGTCGCATCAGCGGTCGGCCCCGAGCGGGGACGTCAACGGCGCCGGCATCCCCGGCATGGCCCACCCGCGCCAGGCGCTCTCGAACTACGGACACGCCACGGGCGGAGTCAGCCCCGGGCCCTCAAACGGCTCTCGGTCCCCGTTCCTCCCCGGCCCGGCCGCCCAGTCCAGCTCCGGCTCCAGCACGGCGGCCGGCATCGCCCTGGCCCTCGCCGCACTGCTCGTGGCTCTCATGGCCGTAAGGCCGCCTCGCAGCCTGCGGAGACTTGCAATCGCGCCGGCCACCCTGCGGCCGGCGCCCGAACTCGGCTCGCCCGACCGGCCCGGCTAGCTCGGGGTAGGCGCGCGCCTGTTCTCAGGCGCAGCGTCAGGTCAGGCCGCGCCGGGGGCCACATCGCCCGGCGAGTCGAGTACATCAGCTATCAAGAAGGAGAAGGTGATGAAACGCATCACCGGTCTCATGGCGTTGATCATCGCCATGCTGGTCGGTACCGCGTCGGCCTTGGCCGCCACGCCCGTGGCAGGCCAGGACAACAACGTCGCGGTCACCGGTGGCGGCAAGACCGTCACGGTGGGCACGGGACACGTCCCGGTCACCGACGGCAGCGGTGGCGGCGCCACCCAGCAGGTCGTCAACCACAACACCGTTTCGGTGGGGGTTGGCAACGGATCCGAGGCAGAGGCCCAGGGCGGCAACACGACCGCTCAGAGCGGCAATGCCTACGGCGGCAACGGCGGCAACGCCAGCGCCTACGGGGGCGACTCGAACGCCTCCAACGACGCCCAAGTCGGGCAGAGCAACTCGGCGAACGGCCCGAGCGGGTCGGGGACCGAGCAGGAAAACGAGTCGACTGTCGAGCAGGGCAACAACGACTCGACTGGTGGAAACGCCACTGCGACCGGCGGTAACGGCGGCAACGCCGATACCGGCAACACGCAGATTGGCAACGGAAACGCGCTCGCCATCTCGGTCGGCAATCACAGCCAGGCCGAGTCACAGGGCGGCGACACAACCGCCCGGAGCGGCAATGCGCGTGGCGGCAACGGCGGCAACGCCAATGCCCAAGGAGGCAACGCGAACGCCTCCAACGACGCCCAGGTCGGGCAGGAGAACTCGAGCTCCGGCTCGGGGCGCTCCTCCTGGGACGGCTGCAAGAGCAGCTGCCCCAAAAACCCGCCGGACGGCTGCAATAGCGGCTGCCCGAAGGGCGGCTCGGGATCCGAGCAGGAGAACGAGTCGACGATCGACCAGGGCGACAACCACGCCACCGGCGGCAACGCCGAGGCGACCGGCGGTAACGGCGGCAACGCCGATACCGGCAACACCCAGTACCTCAACGGGAACGCTGGCGCGCTCGCGTTGGGCTGGGGCAGTGAGGCCGAGGCGCACGGTGGCAACACCAGCGCCTGGAGCGGCAACGCGACCGGGGGCAACGGCGGCAACGCCAACGCTACCGGTGGCGACGCCAACGCCTCCAACGGCGCCCAGGTCTGGCAGCAGAACGCTGCCAGCGGCGGCTCGGGATCCGAGCAGGAGAACGAGTCGACGGTCAACCAGGGCGACAACGACGCGTATGGCGGCGACGCCAACGCGTACGGCGGTAATGGCGGCAACGCCGATACCGGCAACACGCAGAGCTACAACGGCAACGCCGGCGCCCTGACCCTCGGTGGGGGCAACGGCGAGGCCGAGGCGCAGGGTGGCGACACCAGCGCCCACAGTGGCAACGCGTACGGCGGTAACGGCGGCAACGCCAACGCCCAAGGAGGCAACGCCAACGCCTCCAACAACGCCCAGGTCGGCCAGGAGAACCAGAGCTCCGGCTCCGGTGACTCCTGGGGCGGCAGCAAGCCCTGCTGCCACCAGAACTCGGGATCCGAGCAGGAGAACGAGTCGACGATCGACCAGGGCGACAACGAGGCCACCGGCGGAAACGCCGAGGCCACCGGCGGTAACGGCGGCAACGCCGATACCAGCAACACGCAGGAGGGCAACTCCAACGCCCTGGCCATCGTCAAGCCCGAGGATCACTCGGCGCCGATGACGAACGGCCTGGACCGCGGAGGATGGAAGCCGCCCTTCGGCGGTTCGGAGGCAGAGGCCCAGGGTGGCGACACCTCGGCCTCGAGCGGCAACGCGACCGGGGGCAATGGCGGCAACGCCAATGCCTACGGCGGCAATGCCAACGCCTCCAACGACGCCCAGGTCGGCCAGGAGAACCAGAGCTCCGGCTCTGGTGACTCCTGGGGCGGCAGCAAGCCCTGCTGCCACCAGAACTCGGGATCCGAGCAGGAGAACGAGTCGACGATCGACCAGGGCGACAACGACGCGTATGGCGGCGACGCCAACGCGTACGGCGGTAACGGCGGCAACGCCGATACCGGCAACACGCAGGAGGGCAATTCCAACGCCGCGGCATTCGCGGGCTCGCCGGACCACTCCGGCCCGCCCGTGAAGCTGGTCGACGATTGGAAGCCGCCCTTCGGCGGAGGCAAGTCCGAGGCGGAGGCCGAAGGTGGCAACACCTCGGCCTCGAGCGGCAACGCGACCGGGGGCAACGGCGGCAACGCCAACGCCACCGGTGGCGACGCCAACGCCTCCAACGGCGCCCAGGTCTGGCAGCAGAACTCTGCCAGCGGCGGCTCGGGATCCGAGCAGGAGAACGAGTCGACCGTGAACCAGGGTGACAACGAGGCCACCGGCGGAAACGCCGAGGCCACCGGCGGTAACGGCGGCAACGCCGATACCGGCAACACCCAGGAGCACAACTCCAACGCATTCGCGGGCCTGTTGCCCGGGAAGGAGGTGCTGGTCTGACCTCCTGACATGAGCCGCCGGCGCCAGCCCGGGGTGACCCCGGGC